>CAXTGN010000160.1:0-9631 GCA_964243455.1 uncultured Acidobacteriaceae bacterium | reverse complement strand
GGCTCGTCTGCGGGCGACCCGATGTTGTAAGCGTTCTTCCAGTCGCGGTCGCCGGTCCACCCGAACCGCACGGCCACCGAGACCAACGATGCTCTCAATGAAATCTGACAAGGCTCCCCGCCGCGCTCATTCTAGCAAAGGGGGATCATGTGCCTGCGGCATGCGGGACACTTCCGCTCGGCGAGGGCGGGAGCACACCCACACCGCGCAGCTCGATATCCTGGCGCGTCAGCACGGGCAGGAGCAAACGTATGCGCGTCCCGCGTCCCGGCCTGCTGATGACCTCCACCTCGCCGCGCCCACCGTACAGCACCTGGATGCGCTCGCGCACATTGCGCATGCCGATGCCTGTGCCGTCACTGGCCAGCGCTCCCGGCTCCACGGCGCGATCCGGCGCGATCCCTACCCCATCGTCCTCCACTTCAAGCAGGAGCTGCTCCCCCGATACCCTGCCTCGCAGGGTCACCGTACCGCCGTGCAGCCGTGGCTCCAGGCCGTGCTTGATGCTGTTCTCAATCAGCGGCTGCAGCAGCATGCTGGGGACTTCCAGATGCAGCGCTTCTTCGGTGATCTCCTTGGCGACCTGCAGCTTTTCTCCGAAGCGCACCACCTCGATGTCGAGATAGTCGTCTGTGAAGGCGAGCTCCTCTTCCAGCGGCACAAAGGCGTCGCGTTCGCGCAGAAGCGTTCGCAGGATGCGGCTGAGCTTCACGATCATCTCGCGCGCGAGCTCCGGTTCCGACCGGATGAGCGAAGCGATGGAGTTGAGCGTATTGAAGAGAAAATGCGGGTTGATCTGCCGCTGCAGCGCATCCAGGCGAGCCTCCAGGAGCAGGCGGCTCTGCTCTTCCAGCTTGCGCTCGATCCGTACGGCGTTCCAGATCTTCAGGGGGATGCCTACCAGCACCGGGGTCGTGGCGCACACCAGCAGCTGCAGGAGCCAGTTGGAGGAACTCAACTCGAAGTAGCGGTGCGGCTCCACCCGGGCCAGAAGGCTCGCGATGAACTGCGTCGCCATGAGCAGAACCAGCAGCAGGATCTGACGATCCAGATTGGGCCGCCGCAGGGTACGACGGACCCACCGATAGATGCTGAGGTCGATCAACGGAGAAAAGGCCCAGATGGCCTCAAGGTCCACAAAGCGCCGGTAGGCGCCGAAGAGCAGGCCGACCCCGACGTTCACCGGCAGGGCCATCCACTCATGGTGGCCCAGAGCGGGCAAGGCCAGGGCGGCGCCCGCGAAGGCGGCTGGTCGCGACCCGAGCAGGAGTCCCAGCAAGGCTGTCGCCTGCAGTGACAGATCGGCTGCCAGAAAGTTAGGCACGCGCACCCGCACCCACACACCGAGGGCAAGCGGAACACAGATCCAGGCCAGCAGCTGAATCATCTCGCCACGGCTACGCTCCTCCATCAGGAGCAGCCGCTTGAAGCGCACCGAGCGCGCCAGGGAGCTGGCCACGGCCGCTGCCACGCCGAGCTTCACGAGCAAGGAGATCAACAGCAGCTTGTTGTTTATGCCGTGCACGCCTTTACTCTACGCGTCCGGGAAAACACCGCGAAGCCCCGAACTCGAATCCGAGGCGTCGTCCGGGGAATCTAAACTGTTGCCATGCCTCTCTTAAGCCTTACCAAGGTTGCGGATGCCAACTTCCCCACACGCTGGGGCCAGTTTCGCATTCTTGGCTTTGAAGGAATTCTACAACCCGGCGATCCTACTCGCAAAGCGGTCGAAGCCGCCGTGGCGCTGGTGATGGGTGATATCCACAGCGCGCCGCCCATCGTACGCATCCATTCGCAGTGCCTTACCGGCGACGTCTTTCACTCGCTCCGCTGCGACTGCCACGACCAGCTGCACCTTGCGCTGAAGCGCATTGCGGACGAGGGCTCCGGCATTGTGATCTACGAACAGCAGGAGGGCCGCGGCATCGGCTTGATGGCGAAGCTGCGCGCCTATGAGCTCCAGGACCAGGGCCTGGATACGATCGAGGCCAATCATCAGCTCGGCTTCCCCACCGACCTGCGTGCCTTCGAACTGCCTGCCGAGATTCTCAAGAAACTCGGCGTTTCCGCCGTCCGGCTGATCACCAATAACCCGGAGAAGGTCTCCGTGCTCGAGGCTGCCGGGATTCGCGTCGCCGAACGTGTCGATGCGACGATCCCTTCGGAGCCGACCTTTGAGCGCTATCTCGAGACCAAGCGCGAGAAGCTGGGTCACCTGGTCGGATAGCGGATGCGTCGTGCCCTGACGCTAACCCCTCGCCATGACACGGACAATCTTTGCGGTGGTAATGGCCTGCCCCGCGTGCCGCTGGGTGTGCTCGGCACAGTGGACCAGCAGACCGCCTACGGTCGTAGGAAGCTGCTTTCGTCCGATGCCTCTGTGCTCTTCATACGTATCTGGCGGAAAGCCTGCAACACGTACCATCGCCTGCAAGAGCCCCTCCCGGAACTCGAGAAAGACCTCGGCGGCGGATCCAGGAACACGCTCTGTGCCTAACGCATGCAACTGGCCGTCATTCAGCATCCGGTCTTCGGCATAGGTGAGCAGGCGGTCCAGCGATCTGGCCATGTGGCGCAGGTGAAAGGCGACCGGCGGCAGCCCGTACGGAACCGCGAAGAGCTGTTCGTCATTCAGGTCAGCGATCTTGCGCTCCATGTCCTCCAGCGTCAGCTCCAGGGCGTGGGTTACGGCGCGCTGCAGTGCGCTCATCCCGCTATGTGTTCCACGCATCCATGGCTCGAGATAGGCATCGGGTGCGGCGGTCAGGGGCTCGGCCATGGTCTTCTCCTGCGAAACTTAGAGTCCTCTTCGCGCACGAAACGCTCGCACAACCTCTGCAGGGTCCCCATGCTGGCCGTCTACAAGGAGGTTCATCGCCCGCATTTCGTCCTCGCTGACCTTGCCTGCCAACCGCTCGGCGGCACGACCGATGGCCGGCCAGCGCGCCAGGGCGTCCTCACGCACCAGCGGAACGGCCTCGTACGGTGGGAAATAGTGCCGGTCATCTTCGAGCGCCACGAAACCCAGTGCCTGGATTGCCCCATCGGTCGAGTTCCCCGCCACGATGTCTACCTGGTGCGCGCCCAGCGCGCGGTACAGCAGACCCAGTTCCATCGTCCGCGGCGTGCCGGCAAAGTGCAGGCCGTAGGTGGAGGCCAGACCCGGCAGACCATCCGGGCGCTCGGCAAATTCGTAGCCCACTCCCAGCCGCCACCCCGGCGGAGCCACCCGCGCCACATCGGAGATCGTCTTCAGGCCCATTCGGCGCGCGTCGTCCCCACGGACCACCATGGCAAACGTGTCCTGGAAGCCTAAACCGGGCCCCAGGCGCACGTGGAATCGCTCGGCGTACAGCCGCGCGAGGGTAGCATCCACCGCCGCCGGGCTGCGCTGACCAACCGGGGGCAAAGGCTGTTTAAGGATCGCTGTGAACGCGGTGCCTGTGTATTCCACATAGGCATCGATGCGCCCGGAGATCAGCGCCTGCTGACAGAGATAGCTGCCCGCGAGCCAAAAACGCCGCTCCACGGGACCGCCGCCCTCGGCCTCGATTTCCTGGGCCAGCAGTTCACCCAGAACAACCTGCTCCGTGAAATTCTTCGCCCCGATGACGATGTGCGAAGACCGGGGCGGCGCGCAAGCGTTTAGGATCAGCAGCGCACACCCGAGGGATAGCGCACGTAGAAGCTGAACCCCGAGCCCTGGACCCTGAACCCTGCTCTTCACCGTCGCACCGCGAACCGCTTCTCCGCCAGACCGAGCAGCCCGTCCGCTCCGAGCGCCAGCAACGCGGCAGGAATGGCGCCTGCCAGCACCAGCCCGTTATCCACGCTCGCGACACCGCGGAAGATGAGTTCTCCCAGCCCGCCCGCGCCAATCGCGGCCGCAATGGTTGCGACGCCGACGCAGGTGACCGTCGCGGTACGCAGGCCGGCAAGGATCACGCTTGCCGCCAGCGGCAGTTCCACTTTGCCCAGCCGCTGCCATCCTGTCATACCCAGGGCGTTCGCGACATCGATCAGCGCGGGATCCACGCTGTTGATGCCCGCATAGGTGTTTCTGAGAATGGGCAGCAGCGCATAGCCCGTCAAGGCGACAATCGCCAGACGCGCCGCCCTGTCTCCGAGGAAGGGCACGGGCAGCAGCAGGCCAAAGAGCGCGAGGCTCGGGATCGTCTGCAGGATGTTCGCCACACCCAGCACGGGCCGGGCCAGAGCCGGCTTTCGCGTCAACAGGATGCCCAACGGCAAGCCAATCAGCGCGGCAAAGAGCATCGCGCTCAGCGCAAGCCACAGATGCTCAAAGGTGAGCCTGCCGATCTCCGCAGCGTAGCGGTGCAGAAAGGCCCGCATCTACGCTGCCGCCTCAGGCTGGGTAGCGCGTACGTATTCCCGGACGGCTGGGTTCTCGCTATGCATGACCTCATCCGCACGCACGTTCGCGAGCACCGCGCCATCCTGCATCAGGATCACGCAATCGGCCAGAAACAGCGCCTCCTGGAGGTCATGGGTGACGATCAGCGTTGTCACATCGCCGGCCTTCAGGAGATCCCGCATCATGCGTTGCATCTCTGCGCGCGTCAGCGGATCAAGCGCGCCGAACGGCTCATCCATGAGCAGCACCTTCGGCTCGGAGATCAAGGCACGGACTACGCCAACCCGCTGCCGCTGCCCTCCGCTGAGCTGCCACGGGTAGCGCCCGAGCACGTCCTCGTTCAGCCCCACGCGCTTGATTGCCGCGGCTGCCTTCCCCTGCGCTCCCGATCCAAGCGTTCCCGCGACCTCCAGCGGCATGGTCACGTTGCGCTCGATGGTCATGTGCGGAAAGAGGCCGCTCTCCTGGATGACGTACCCGATCCCGCGCCGCAAAGCGCGCACCTCGGATGTCAGGACGTCGGTTCCGTTCACCAGAACACGCCCACCGCTCGGCCGCACCAGGGCGT
Organism: uncultured Acidobacteriaceae bacterium; assembly: GCA_964243455.1. Classification (GTDB taxonomy): domain Bacteria; phylum Acidobacteriota; class Terriglobia; order Terriglobales; family Acidobacteriaceae; genus Granulicella. The sequence continues at coordinate 4,688 of CAXTGN010000160.1, read as the reverse complement.
TCACGGTACGCAGCAGGGTGGTTTTGCCGGAGCCGCTGCGGCCCAGCAGCGCGGTCGTGTTGCCGGGCTCACAGCGGAACGAGACGTCGTGCAAAAGCTGACGGCCATCAGGGACCGTGAAGCTCACATCTGCGAACTCCACGCCACCGATGGCCATCGTGCCTTTCTGCTTCGTCTAGCCCTCGACAGCGGCCTCAGGCGAGCTTTCCGCTCCGTGCTGCGGGCCGTCGCTGGCCTCCGCACTGGGCGGTGGCGCTACTGAGGTGGGGTTGGTCGCCCCTTTTACGCGCACAACGGTGATCTTGTCGAAGCCTTCCTTGAAGGCCGGCGGCCGCAAGCGCTCCGCCATCTTATGCATGACCTCGTCGGTCACCTGACGGTCACGCTTGGAATTGCGCTCCAGACAGACGCTCAGCGGAACATCAAAGAACACGGCCTGGACCTCGTAGCCGAAGCTCTTGGCCATCTTGATCCATTGCCGGCGCTCGTGCGGGCTGAGGTTGGTGGCATCGACATAGTTCCAGGGCATCTTGGCGATCAGGCGCGCCCGCAGCAGGCTGCGCAGCGTGCTGAACACGAGCCCCTGATAACGCTGTTCCGTGATGTCGTCGAACAGGATATTGCGCAGCAGATCGCTGGAGAGTGGCGTCACGCCCCGGCGCTTGTACCAGGTTGTCTTGCCCGAACCCGGCAGGCCGATCGTGAGGACCACATAGCCCCGGGGCGATCGCGCGGGCACAGGAGCGATGGGCGGGGTCGCCACCGAATCCGGCTGGGTTTCCATGACCAGCTGCGGCGGCGCCCCTCCCTCGGGTTCTGGTGGCTCGGCGACAGGCTCGGGAGCGGGCATTGGCTCACACTCACCCGGCTGCAATCCGTGCAGCTCCGCCGTCAGCTCGGTTTGTGGCTCCTCGACCGACGGACTCGCCTCCGGCGGTGAAGCCGCTTCCCCCCGCACCGGCTCGGGATACGCTGGCCGCAGCGGCGCTGGCTGATCGGTAGGCAGCTCCTGCCCGATCTTGCCGGTAGACTCCGAGTCGTTCGGAGCTTTTCTGGAACGTCGTCTCATGAACCTCTCGCGCAACCATTCGCGCATACTCACGGTTTACCATACGCCAGCGAGTGTCGCAAAAGCAGTGCATTCGCCAGGACTCCCTGCGTTGCTCCCCGGCGTGCGGCTTTGGTAGCCTGAGAGGGAGTACGCGGCTCAGGCCCGTGACCAGCACACCTTTCAGGACCGGAAAAGAGAGCGCATCACATGGCAGTAAAGGTTGGGATCAACGGCTTCGGCCGCATCGGACGCAACGTATTTCGCACCGCCCTCGGCAACCCGGACATTGAGTTTGTCGCCGTCAATGACCTGACGACCCCGGCGACCCTGGCGCATTTGCTCAAGTACGATTCCATCCTCGGCAACCTGCCGAACGAGGTCTCCGCAGGCGAGGACTCCATTACGGTCGATGGCAAATCCATCAAGGTCTTTGCCGAGCGCGACCCCTCTAAACTCGACTGGGCCAGCGTAGGGGCCGAGATCGTGGTTGAGTCCACGGGCTTCTTCACCGACGCCGCGAAGGCCAAAGCGCACCTCGGCTCTACCGTGAAGAAGGTCATCATCTCCGCTCCGGCAAGCAACGAGGATGTCACCCTGGTTCTCGGCGTCAACCAGGACACCTACGATCCGGCCAAGCACAACATCATCTCGAATGCATCCTGTACGACCAATGCCCTCGCGCCGCTCGTGAAGGTGCTCAACGACACCTTCGGCATCCAGTCCGGCATCATGACAACCATCCACAGCTATACCAACGATCAGGTGGTCCTGGACGCACCGCACAAGGATCTTCGTCGTGCCCGCGCTGCAGGCCTGAGCATGATTCCCAGCTCCACGGGTGCAGCCAAGGCACTGAAGCTCGTCATTCCGGAGATGGATGGCAAGCTCGACGGCTTCTCGATGCGCGTTCCGACGCCGAATGTCTCGGTGGTCGACCTCACCTTCGTTTCGGAGAAGCCGATGGACGCCAAGAGCGTTAACGCAGCGCTGAAGGCGGCCAGCGAAGGCCCCCTTAAAGGCATCCTGGGTTACACCGAGCAGGAGCTCGTCAGCTCGGACTTCCGCGGCAACCCGCTTTCCTCCATTGTCGACTCCAAACTGACCAAAGCCATCGCCAACACGGGCAAGGTCATCAGCTGGTACGACAATGAGTGGGGCTATTCCAGCCGCGTGAAAGACCTGATTACGTTCCTGGTCGCCAAGGGACTGTAATGCGCAGGGCGATCTGCGCTAACCTGCCCTGCGCAGATCGCCCCGGCCCGATGTTTCGGCTTCCACGCTGCCAGGGGGACGTCTGGACGTCATCTCGGCCGACTCCTCGATGTGACGGTGCTCCAGGACGTATTCGAGGCCCTGAATCCAGTTCAGGCCCTTTTCGTTCGCCTCGCCCATCAGCGATTCAAACAGTACACGGTCCGATGGCTTGCCCATCGCCAGCTGAAAAAGCTGACACACGCGTTCAAACTCTGAAGCGACATCCTCGTCAGGCGTTCTGTAGTCTTCCCGACCCATGGGTTGCAGCGTAACGCCTCGAACCATGGCCGGTAATCCCACTGGGGATGTAGATTTTCCGAGCCTGTCCTTAGACCACACTGAGGAGGCAGGAAGCCGTCGCAGCCCTTTCTCCTTCCGCTTCACACAGAAACCGTGTTGACAAGCCCAAGGAGGAGCCCGAACCTGATGAGCGCGTTCCGCTGATCCGCCGGGTTACCGGGTGACCGTGCCATGGCTGTTCGAAGCTTCCAAGGTGTTGCAGGCTGTCCTGCACAAGTACATCGAGGCCGCTATCATCGCGGCTCTGCTCATCTTCAATGCCGTGCTCGCCTTTGTGCAGGAGGGCCGCGCCCAAACTACGCTCGATGCCCTTCGGTCACAGCTTGCACTGAACGCATCCGTCGAACGGGACGGAATGTGGAAGGTCGTTCGTCGGAGACCTGGTCAAGTTCTCGCTCGGCGGCATCGCTCCCTGTTGAAGCGGGTGCAGGCACGGACACCTTCTCCGGATCGTTGGAGCGCCGCGGAGAAGCTACGGCGGAGGTCACGGCGACAGGAACAAGAACGGAGTTTGGCAGAACGGCAGGCTGAACAGCATCGTTCACGCGAGACCGTGCCGAACTGGCCCCCACCTGGCTGTAGGTTGCAATCTCCACTCGGATCATCATCGGCGGCCCCGGCAATCAGACCCCGGCCGAGCCGGCAGAGGCGTCTCTGTACCCAGGTCAGGGGCATACCGGACAGCCAGTGTGTGGATGGTGATCTCGTCCTTGGATGGGGACGCCTGTTCCGTCCGGAATGGCAGCAGAGGGCTCAGGAAAAATCACCCGCGGAAATATCTCCCCTAGGTGAGTCCATCTGTATCCCTTTTGGCTTTCTGTCTTTTTGGTTTGCCGCTAAGTAGCTATTTTGGTAGCGATATCGGGGCTCGAACCCGAACTCTTCGCCTTGAGAGGGCGACGTGTTAACCAGTTACACCATATCGCCACAGAACAGGCCGGACGGCCCGTTGCGACTTCACAAGTATAGCAAACCTACAGCCGTGCGGTGCCCGTCAGGGAACCGCACGGCTCAATCCTCTAGCAGCTTGATCTGCCCCCAATCGACGTGGGCCGCTTGGTTGGCGAAGTGCTGCGCGGGGCCGCAGAGCGAAAGACCGCCATCCTGAAAGCGAAAGACCTCTTCCGTTCTCGGATCGATCAAAAAGATCTCCGGGATGCCCATGGCAGCGTAATCTCGAAGCTTGCGCAACATTCGGTCGACACGGTCCTCGGGGCTAAGGACTTCGAAAACCGCAATCGGCGGATGCGTAAGGATCTGTTCGATGGCCCGGTTGCGGTCGAAGACAACCACATCGGGCACCCGGAAGCAGGTTGGGCTAACCTGAACCCGAAGCTCGCTGCGGACACGAATGCCCCACTCACTCGCATGCTGGTCGAACCATTTCTCCAACTTGTATTGCCAGGTGGAATGGTCGTACTCGCCCATCGGCCTCTCTTCTATCTCGCCATCAACGTACTCCGCGTCCGGCTCGTACTCCGAGCAATGGAGATAGTCTCCAACGGGCATCGTTATCGCTGCTGCCATGGTCACCCCGAGTTCCTACAATCCGAGCTTCTTAACCTCGTCGTTATAGTACTTCCGGTACAGGATGTCCCACTCCTGCGAGCCTTCGAGGATGATTTTGCGTTGCGAGCTGATCTTCAGCCGCGCCGCCTGGTCAATCTTCAGCTCCTCGGTCAGCAGCTTTTCCAGCGCTTTACGGGCTTCCTGTCGGATCGTATTCCGATCTTCCTGAAACTCTACCGCTTCGATGTCAGCCAGCGTGTCAGCGACCACATGCGCCAGTTTGTTCAGCTTGTCGCGGCTAATTCTCATAGCACCGCCTTGTACTTGCGCGCGAGCTCGTTCTTCACCTTCTTAAACATCTCTGGGTAGCTCGCGCCGGTCTTCAGCATGTCGTCCTGGAACGCCTCCAGAATGACCCGAACCTCTTCGTTGATGCGATCCTCGAGCGACATCTCGTCGATCAGAGCATTGGCGACGCGCTCGTCCACCTGAGCAGGTTTGTCAGTTCGGATCATCTTGGCCGCGACGAGGTGTTTGGTCGTCTGCCGCGCAAGATATCCGAGGTAATCCTTGG
>CAXTGN010000159.1:0-9727 GCA_964243455.1 uncultured Acidobacteriaceae bacterium | reverse complement strand
ACGAAGCAGCTCGATGATGCGCGGGTCTTTTGCACGAGAGGAAAATGATGCGTTTAGTGATCATCGGAGCGACCGGTCGCACAGGCCAGCAAGTGACAGAACAGGCACTCATGAGGGGTCATAGTGTCACGGCTGTTGTGCGAAGCCCTTCTCTTAACGAAAAAAAAGGGCTCCACGTGGTCATCGCAGATCCTTGCAACATGGCGGAACTCACGTCCGTGATCTCGGATCAGGACACGGTGATCTCCTGCCTAGGCCAGCGTCCTGGAGGCAATCCATGGCTTCTCAGGGACGCAACAGCGGCTACCCTCCAAGCCATGCAGCGAAGTGGGTCAAAACGCTTCATCATCGTCTCCGGAGCTCTGCTCTACCCCACGTTCAATCCTCTGGCTCTGCTTCTTAAGCATTTCATGGCTGACAAACTAACTGATGGGCGTGCAGCGGAGGATGAGACCGCTCTGTCGGACGCAGACTGGACCATTGTGCGTCCTCCGCGCCTGGTGGGAGGAATCGCTAACAAGGGCTACAGAATGAGAACTGGTGCTAGACCAAATTTGACGTGGAGTTTACAGTTTTCCGACTTGGCAGCTTGCCTGCTGGACCTAAGCGAAGGCAAGGACTATATTCGTCAGATTGTCGGTGTGTCGTCACTGTGACGCTTGGTTAACCAAGTGTCCTCGTTGACGCATTTCGCACCACGTGAGCGATCTTAACGCGGTATACCCGTGAAGTACACGGGATGTGTGACAGAACGCCGTCTCACAAGGATGACGTTTCTGTTATCGTGACACGAAAATGGTCAAAGCCGCAGAACCCAGAGTGACAAAAGGGAAGCGGCGGGCCGGTCAAGTTGTTGGCTACCTGCGCGTCAGCTCTCTTGACCAGAAGGAGTTGCGACGGCTCGAAGGCATTCATCTCGATAGGCGCTTCGTAGACAAGGCATCTGGCAAAGATCTCCATCGGCCGGAACTGAAGCAGCTTGTTGGCTACGTGCGTGAGGGTGACACGGTGACCTGTGATTGGATGGATCGGTTGGCCCGCAACCTGAACGATCTGCGGAAGCTGGTCCTTGGTTTCACCGATCGCGGCGTTCACGTGCGGTTCGAGAAGGAGAACCTGACCTTTATCGGTGAGGACTCCCCCATGTCGCATTTGCTTCTGAGCGTGATGGGAGCCTTCGCGCAGTTCGAACGCGACCTGATCCGAGAGCGCCAGCGGGAGGGAATTGCCTTGGCCAAGCTGAGAGTGGGCGCATCCGTCGGGCGAAAGCATTGCCTGAACCCAGCGCAGGCCGACTGCGGGTGTGGCCATTTCGTGATCTACAATTTCTGAAGTCACAGAACCAGGAACTAAGCTTTGCCGTACCACGAGAGAAGTGGAAGGGTTCTCGGGTCCGAGTTGGTTAGCACGTGTACCAGTGAGGAGCTATGGAGAACACAGATCGCGCCTGTCTTGACACTGCTTTCAGTCTTGCCTACGAAGAACTACGATCCATGGCAAGAAAGATCATTCGGGGCAGGGGTAGTCGAGGCATATCGGCTACGACCCTGGTCAATGAGGCTTGGATAAAGCTTTCTTCGGTTTCCGTCGCTACCTTGGATGAACTGCATTTCAGAAGGGTCGTCGCACAGGCGATGCGGTTCATACTCGTAGACGCGTCCCGAAAGGCTTGCTCAAGAAGCAGGGGATCAGGGGACGTTCTGGTCACGTTCGACGAAACACTCTACGCTGGGTGCACCTTTCACGTGGGACCGGAAATGTTGGATTTAAATACAGCGCTCGACAATCTCGCGTCCGTTGCTCCTAGACAGGCTCAATTGCTCGAAGCGCGAGTCTTTGGCGGACTGACAGCGGAAGAGATGGTGCAGATCTTTGAGATTTCGGAATCGACCGTTGTTCGGGAGCTTCGGATTGCCAAAGCATGGGTAGCCCGAGAGATAGGGCCCTCTCGAAAACCTCGTCCCGCTCAGGCTGTGGTGGACTGAATGATGCCGCGGCTCCGGCTGACGGCTCAGCTTGAGTTCCAATGAGACCCATATCTCGGAAGCCGTTCTGGACAAATGTTCCCTGTAAGGCAGGGGTACGTATGAACGAACAGTATTGGAACCGCCTACAAGACGCCTTCACAAAGCTTGCAGAGTTGCCGCCCAACGATCAGGGAGAAGGTCTTCGTGAATTATTGCGCAGCGATCCGCTGATCGCAGAAGACGTCCGGGAGCTACTGGAAGAGGATGCTTTCGGTCACGGTCTACCCGATGCGGGTCTACAGGGGCTCCTTGGGCAGGCTCTTGAGCGTGAACCGCTGGATTTGCCGGCGCACTTCCAGATCGGGCCATACCGTCTTCTGCGTTTGCTGGGGGAGGGAGGCATGGGAGTCGTTTATCTGGCGGAACGAGAAGACATAGCGGGCTCTGTCGCGATCAAGCTGTTGCGTGATGCCTGGCTGTCTCCAGTGCGTCGTCAACGTTTTGCTGTCGAACAACAAACGATGGGCCGGCTCAATCACCCTTCCATCGCACGCATCTATGACGCCGGAACAACGCAGGACGGCACACCCTGGTTCGCAATGGAGTTCGCGGATGGAGAGACCATCTCGGAGTACCTTCGCAATAAGCACCTGACCGAGTACGAAACCATCAGGCTATTCCGTTCGGTCTGTGACACGGTGCGTTTTGCTCATAGCCACGCAATCATCCACCGCGACCTGAAGCCCTCCAACATCATCGTCACAGAGGATGGCCGCGTGAAGCTTCTGGACTTCGGTATCGCGAAGCAGATGGATCTTCTCAAGCAAGGCACCGCAATGACAACCAGTGGTTGGCGGTTATTCACACCCGCTTATGCCGCGCCGGAACTGCAAAACGGGAACGAGGTTGGTGTCTTCACGGATGTGTACTCGCTTGGAGTCATCCTTTATGAGTTGCTGACCGGTATCCTTCCTGACACAGAAGGCAAGACTACGAACCGCGGCGCGCACCGACCGTCAAGGCAAGTCACGTCCGAAAACAAGAATGGCCTGAGCAAGAGCGAATGGGCTGATCTCGATGCAATCTGCTGCAAGAGTCTTGCTCCCGAGGTCAGCAGCCGGTACGGCTCGATCGACGCACTGATCTCGGATGTCGACGCTTTTCTCAGCTGTACACCCGTAAGCGCCAGACAGGGTAGCTTCTGGTACACCGCGCAAAAGTTTGCGCGACGCCGCAGGGTGGCTCTGCTGAGCACTGCCCTTGTGCTTCTGGTCATTGTATCCGTGACCGTCGTATTTACCATCCGTTTAGCCCGGGCTCGCGACGCTGCCGCCCGGGCACGCGATGCAGCGGTAGCCGAAGCCGCACACGCCGAGCACATCCAGCAGTTCACAGAGACACTGTTCACCGGCGGGGCCGGACACGGCACACCTCCCCCAGGTATCAGGGTGACGGAGATGCTGGATCGCGAGAAGTCAGAGGCTCTGCAGGAAGCAGGCGATCCGGCGCTGCGCATGGCCATGTTCAGGATTCTCGGAACAGCCTACGCCGATCTGGGACGCTATTCCGATGCAGAACCCTTACTGCGGAAGGCGCAGCAAGCGAGTTGCGGCTCGGGTCCTTCCCTGGAGTGCGCCGACATTGAAATCCCTTTAGGGCAGGTGATGAGCACTCACGGTTCATGGCTTGACCAAGAAACACTGATACGGGATGCGCTTCGCAGGAAGCAGCAAGCGTTACCGCCAAACGATCCTGCTATCGCAGACGTGCTCCTAGACCTGGGAGATACGTTGGTCAACGAGCAGGAGAACGCAGAAGCGAAGCTGGCTTATACAAAAGCATTCGCCATCGCCTCTGAGGCCGGCCATCCATCTCCGCAATTGGCGAGAGCGATGGGAGCCGTTGCAATCTTCATGTTCGCCTACAACGACCCAAGGATGTTCGACCTTGAGGAACGTAGCGCAGAAATGACCGGGGAACTCTTCGGAAGGAGTTCGACCGAATACGCGGCCAGTGAATACACATTGGGCACGATCTCGATGAATCTGGGTAGGTATGACCAATCGGAACAGTATTACCGCAGAGCACTTGCTGCAAGCCAGGCGTGGTCCGGTCCGGATGAGGGGCACTCTGCAATGGAAAGGGTTCGCCTGGGGCTTCTCCTTACCCTTCGGGGAAAATACCGTGAAGCAACAGGTCTGGAGTTAAAGGCTCTTGCGCTGAACTCCAGGTACGGCGGGATCACGGATGTCGAACGAGGGGCAGCGCTCTTTACGCTTGGCTTCGCTGCGCTGAAACAGGGACGACTGGACGATGCGGAACAATATTTTGGGACAGTTGTCCTCATGGATCGACAGGGGAAGTCGCTTGTGCACGCCGACGTGCAGGACAGTCAGCTGGGCTTAGCCAAGATTTACGCCAGACGTGGTGATTTTCAACAGTCCGAGCGGGAGGCTCGCTCGGTTATTGCAACGCCGAGACAAGGTGCGCCCTATGTTCCCGTCGCGGCGCATGCCATTTTAGGTCATGCACTGCTGGAGGAGGGCAGGGTGCGGGAGGCTGATGCGGAGCTGGAACAGGCGCACGCATGGTTTGCCCACGATCCAGCGATCCGACCCGAGACCGTGCCCACTTATCTGGATCTTGCGGAAGCAAAGTCGCGCCTTGGGGACGCAAGCGGGGCTGCACGAGTGCGCGCGGAACGTCGTGCACACTTCAAGTAGGCGATCAGTCGAGCACGCCCGCTTGTTCCTGAGCATGGGTCGTCTGAGGTCGGCTGCATCTGCCTGAGATCTGCCAATCGATTAAGTTGTGTTTCCGTGACCACTTTCCGATGCGCTTTCCGATTAGGTAAGCAGCACACATAACGCGCATCTGTGCTGGCCCCATGGACTGCAAAGACCGCCCTCTCAGAAGGGAGGGCCAGAGAACGCGCGCGGTTTGAAGCCACGAGGTCTAGCGATGAGTTTCGTCAGGATGAGTGACGGCACCGACATTTACTACAAAGACTGGGGCGCAGGACAGCCCGTCGTATTTTCTCATGGCTGGCCGCTTCATGCAGATGCCTGGGACGCTCAGATGCTGTTCTTTGGTCAGCATGGCTACCGTGTCATCGCGCATGACCGGCGAAGTCACGGCCGTTCCGCACAGACATGGGCAGGCAATGACATGGACACGTATGCCGACGATCTCGCTGCTCTTCTTACTGAGCTTGACCTGAATGAGGTCGTCTTGGTGGGGCATTCCACGGGTGGAGGTGAAGTGGCTCGTTACCTCGGCCGCCATGGTTCAACTCGCGTGCAGAAGGCCGTCCTTATAGGAGCTGTGCCACCGATCATGGTGCAGTCGGGCAGCAACCCTGGCGGTTTGCCGTTGGGGGTGTTCGATCAGATGAGGGCAGGATTTGTGAGCGACCGTTCTCAGTTCTTCAAGGATCTCTCTCTGACCTTCTACGGCTACAACCTGCTGCATGCGAAGGAATCTGCAGGCGTCCGAGAGAATTTCTGGCTGCAGGGCATGCTGGGCGGAGTGAAGGGCGAATACGACTGTATCAAGGCGTTCTCCGAAACCGACTTCACTTCGGACCTGAAGGGCATGGACGTTCCGGTCCTGATCATGCACGGTGATGCGGACCAGATCGTGCCTCTCGCAGACTCGGGCGCACTCACGGCAAAACTGGTCATGAATGCCAAGCTCAAGGTCTATCCCGGGCTCTCCCACGGTATGTGCCAGAGTAACGCAGAGGTGATCAATCGTGACCTCCTCGCGTTTATCCAAAGCTAGCTTTTTAGCCTTGAGAATACGTCCTGTGTTGACTCCCAAGAATCCTGCACTGATTTCATCCGAGGAAGTAAATGGCCGAGCTTCTCGTCGTTGGTTTCGAAGCCGATACACACCGGGCCTCAGGCGTGCTCGACAAGTTGCGAGTCCTGAACGACAGATGGATCCTCGATCTCCGCGACGCTGTGGCGATTCACCGGGAGACCAATGGCGCGCTGAAGATGGATCAGAGCTACCGGCTCACGGGATACCAAGGAGCGGGGCTGGGAGGCACCCTGGGCCTGTTGATCGGCGTGACCCTAGCGCTTCCTTTCACAGCTGGCGCCAGTGCGTCGGTCGCCGCTGGTGCGATCGCTGCCGCTGCGGTGACGGGTGGAGTGGCTGGTGCTATCAGTGCAAGTCTCGACGTTTCCTTCTGGAAAGATCAGTTCGGCCTACCGGAGGATTTCGTTCGAGATGTGAGCTCGCTTGTCCAGCCAGGAGATTCCGCGGTCTTTGCCATTCTGGAATCTGCGGACGCGAGCCGGGCCGTGGTTCGCCTCCAGGAGTATGGCGGAACCATTCTGCAAACCACGCTGAGCAGACATCAGCAAGAGACATTTGATAGAGCGCTCCGCGGAGAACGCTAGTCCATCACCTTCATCTCGGGCAAAGTGCAATCCGCTTTGCACTCCCTCTCGGCGTCCCAAAAACACGAAACGAGCCTCGATATGACGGATCAAGTTCAAGCTGCTCCATCTTCATCTACTCCGGTTACGCTCGACTTGTCCGACATCCAGGCCACAGTTCTGCGTCCCCGTCCTTCTCCCTACAGAGGCGAGTATGTCGGGCTGAAGATCGAGAACGGAGCGCAGGGCCGTGAAATGCTGCACCGGCTCTTGCCTCATGTAGCTCCCGCTGATGAGTGGTGGAAGCCGGGTTTGCCGGCCTGGATAGGTATCGCGTTCACTTACGAAGGCCTCAAGGCGCTTGGAGCACCGCAAACGTCCCTGGACAGCTTCCCAGAAGAGTTTCGTCAGGGCATGGCCTCACGGGCGTCCATCCTTAACGACACAGGTGTGAACGCCCCCGCAAACTGGGAGAAGCCTTTTGGCACACCGGACCTGCATGTCGCACTCGCGATCTACTCCGCAAATGACGAGAGCCTACAGCAGGTGTTGGAGCAGGCTCGTGCCGCACTTCACCAATTGCCCGGCATCACGGTCGTCTACCGACTGGGATTTCACGAACTCCCGGGTGGTCGAAATCCGTTTGGCTTCAGGGATGGCCTGCACAACCCTGACGTGGAAGGAAGTGGCACTCGCGTCTATCCGGGCTATGGAAGAGCGATAAAGCCGGGCGAATTTGTCATGGGTTATCCAGACGAGCTTGGGAGTGTCGCTACAGCTCCCGAACCTGAAGCGTTGCGCCGGAACGGCACATTTCTCGCGATCCGAAAACTAGATACTCGGGTCGCCGAGTTCCGCCGCTATCTGCGCGAGCAGTCCTCATCTCCGGAACAAGAGCAACTGCTTGCCGCAAAGATGTTCGGCAGATGGCCTAGTGGTGCGCCTCTTGCCCTTGCCTCGGAACAGGATGACCTTGAGCTGGGCGAAGACATGAACCGCAACAATGCCTTCGGCTATGCAGACGATACGAAGGGCCTGAAATGCCCATTCAGTGCGCATATCCGGCGTGTGAATCCGCGTGACGCGCTTGCTGGCGAATTCGTTGCGGTTAATCTGCACCACTTCCTTAGGCGCGGCACCAACTATGGCCCGCCGCTGCCTGAAGGGGAAATGGAAGATGACGGCGTCGAGCGCGGCGGTATCTTCCTTTTGGTCGGCACACACCTGAGTCAGCAATTCGAATTCGTTCAGTCGCAGTGGGTTACGGACGGTAACTTCATTAACTCGGGTACAGAGCAGGATCCGCTCATCGGGAACGATGTGCCAGACAAGATCTTCACCATTCCGAAAATGCCGATCAGACGGCGTATGCACGGTCTACCGCAGTTTGTCACTCTGCGTGGAGGTGAGTACTGCTTCATGCCGGGGTTGCGCGCGCTTAGCTGGCTCGCAGGTCTGACATCGAGTGGGTCGTCCTGACGAGAATCCATAAGTGTGATTAAGCAATGTAGTTCAACCTACGAGGAGAACAAAGATGAGCGATCAAACCGCAGCAACCGCGACCAAACAGGTGAGTCCGACAGGGATGTTGGACCAAGGCCTTCAGATGGGTCAGGCGCATGAATTTCTGATTCTCTTGCCCCTCAAGGAGGGCGGGGCGGAAAAGATGAGGGAGAAGGCCAAGACCTTCGGGGACAGTATCAAGTCCATCGACAAGATCGCAACCGTCCACGATTTCCGGTATGCCATCTTCGACAACGACACGCGATTGCTGTTTGCCAGCACCTACGATGGCGGTTTCGAGCAATATATCAAGGACTTCGCGACCCTCATCCCCGATCAGATCGATGAGTTCTTCGGAGAATCGGAGGGCTATCCCGGCGTTCGCCATCCGGAGATCTGGGCCTACATCGCCAAATACCAGTTGCAGTCGCTCGTCTTCTACTCCGCATATCCGGAGGTCCCGGTGCGCCAGGTGTGGAAGGGGCAGCGCTTGCTGAAAACTTTTGAAGATCTGCTCGATCAGGCTCAGTCTTAGCACGCGAGCCACGGCCGTGGAGCCCTACCAGGGCTCAGCCGCACACGAACGATTCCACCGCAAGCAAGGAGAGCGCACCATGAACCATGGTCAATATGTCATTGCAGAAAAACTGGTTGGTTTGATCCATGAGAACTTCCAAGGCTTTCACCCGGGCTATCGTGATGTGCATGCCAGCGGGCGCTACTACGCCGCCACTTTCGTTGCAACGCCAGCGGCCAAGGCGCTGAGCCGCGCCAGTCACTTCCAGGGGCACCCAATCCCCGCAACCGTACGTCACTCCGTAAGTGCTTCCGGCAATCCTCTTGGACCGGTCGGTGCGCCCTCGATGGCCGTGAAGTTCTTTCTCCCGAATGGCACGGTAACCGACATTATCATGCTCCAACTTCCTTTGTTTCCGATCCGCACTCCAGAAGAGACAGCCGAGTTTCTCGAAGCAATCAAGCCGGACGTATCGAACGGCAACCCGAGTACAGAACGCATAAAGGAGTTTGCTTCAACCCGGCCATGGGTGGCACATGCCCTGAAGGAAATATTGGCGGTGCAGCCACCGCTTAGTCTGGCACAAACCTCCTTCCATGCCCTTCACGCATTCCGTTTTGTGAATGCAGCAGGCGATGCGCAATATGGGCGGTACCATTGGGAGCCTGTCGCCGGAGTCGCTGGCCAGACCAAGGAGGAGCTTCTCAGCAAGCCTCCAACGTACCTGTATGAAGAGCTGGACGCACGGTTGCGCGTGGCGCCGGTTGAGTTTGATCTGGTTCTCCAACTGGCAGGAGAAGGCGACCCACTCGATGACCCGAATGCGCCGTGGCCCGAGGATCGGGCGCGGGTCACCGTGGGTCGACTAACTGTCATGCGGCCAACGACAATCGAAGAGATCGGCGATCCGATCATGTTGCACGATCCCACCCGCCTTACAGATGGAATCGAGGCGTCCGACGATCCCATCCTTGCGGCGCGTCGCGGGATCTATGAGGTCTCGGTGGCGAATCGGACAGGTGGATGGAAGGGTCATGAACCGACCTTCGACCTGACAGGTGGGTGCCCATTCCACACGAAGCCATGAGGCTGGCGGCTATCTGCGGAGACGTGCTTGGTTTACGCGTGCCGTCGTTGTGCTGCCCTTTGTCGGTCCAGGCGTTCGACGGAATTCATCACTGCTGGGGATAACCCGCCGCACCTGCGCACATCAATGTTTCTGCTCATTGGGAAGGACTCATGGATCACGCGATTCTAACGATCAGTTGGTTACTTGCGATGCCAATCGTGGCTCCGCAGTCCACTTCGTCGCCACCGCTCGAGCTTGCGCTACGCTGCAGCGGCGTTCAGAC
>CAXTGN010000158.1:229-9760 GCA_964243455.1 uncultured Acidobacteriaceae bacterium | reverse complement strand
TTTGAAGCCGCTTTGTGGAGGCGGCGGTTTTTGACACGGCTGAGGCGATGGCCTTCCTCCCTGGGCTGAAGGCATGCCTTTCGTCGCGGCTGAACCGGGGCCTTCCGCGGCTGTAACTGTTTGCCTCAGGGTGTGGTGCTCCACAGGCGGAATACAGAGGTCCTTCGCCGCGCTCAGGATTACGCCCTGTGCACCTACAGGGCAAATGGGTTTAATGCCGCTTTGCGGTGGGCGGTTTTGACATGACTAAGGCGATGGCCTCTCTCCCCACGGCTAAAGCCGCTTCACGGGGGCGGCGGTTATGGCATGGCTGAAGCCATGCCCTTCCTCCGCGCGGCTAAAACCGCTTCACGGGGGTGGCGGTTTTGGCATGGCTGAGGCGATGGCCTTTCCCCGCGGCTAAAGCCGCTTCACGGGGGCGGTGGTTATGGCATGGCTGAAGTCATGGCCTTGCTTCCTTGGGTGAAGGCATGGCCTTGCTTTTAGTGACTGGGTTTTTCGCGGTGGCGGATTAGGCGGCGAGGGCTTTGCCCGCTCCGCGGCGCAGCAGGGAGAAGGCGGTGCGTGCGTTGCTGAGCTTGAAGGGGTTTAAGACCAGGGCTCGCCATGCAACGTGGAGCGCCTCCCGTCCCTGTCCGCGGTTGGCCAGTGCTTCTGCCTTTTGGCGGTGGATGTGACTGAGCGCGACGCGACGTGCCCAGAAGCCGCAGCCATCCTGGCCGTAGTGCTTGGTGATGAAGCTCATCTGTGCCACGAACATGCGTTCCGGGTCGCTGGTCATGGCCTGCGGGGAGGTTCTGTACTGGGCGATGACCTTCCGCACAAGAGCGACCTCAAAGCGAAGCGCGATGCGAAGCCATAGGTCGCGATCTTCCGTGGCGCGCATGCTTTCGTCAAAGGTCCCAACCGCGTCGACGCATGCTTTGCGGAAGGTAATGCTTGGGCACGGCAGATCGATCTCGCGCATGTAGATGTAGCGGGCGATCTTGCCTTCAGGGTGTTTGCTCGGCGTTTGAAAGGTGCTCAGGACGTGGCCCTGGGGGTCGATGCCGTCGATGAAGCCGTAGGTGAGGCCGATCTTCGTGCTGCGTGCGAAGACCTCCAGAGTCTCGGCAAGACGGCAGGGCAGCCAGATATCGTCGGCATCCAGCAGCGCCAGGTATTGCCCTTCGGCATGGCGGATCGCTGTGTTGCGCGCCGCAGGAAGACCGGCATTGGGCTGGTAGATGTACTTCAACTTCGGCCCGAGCCGGTCCGCATAGGAAGCGGCGATTTCGGCCGTGGCATCCGTACTGCCGTCGTCGACCAGAAGGATGCGCCAGTCTGTGAAGGTCTGCGCGACCACGCTGTCGAGCGCCGCGGCAAGAAACGAAGCCGCATTATAGGCGGGAACAATCACCTCTACAGAGGGCATGAACTCTTTCCGGCGTTGGTTTCGTTCAGCGCCATGCGGGCCTGAGAGATCGTAACTGCGCCGGCCGAAGATCGTGAAGAGAAAGTGGAATTCCACGAGCAAAAGGGCGCGGAGATTCCGCGCCCTTTGCTCATAGAGTGACTACTTCAGCGAAGCAATCGCCTGCGTTACGCCCACCGTGGCTGAGGCTGAGCGAAGGTAGGTGCCGTTGCCGCGGTACACGGCGAAGACTACCTGACCCTCCAGTTGCGATGGGACCTGCCAGCTGACCGTGCCATTGGCGTTCAGCTGCCCTTTAGCGATGGCCGTTCTGGCGCTGCCATACAGGATCACTGTGCCCTTGACTGCCCCACTCACGGTGCCGGCCGGTGTAACCGTTGCCGTGAGAACAGGGGAGCCGTTCACGTCGGCAACCGAAAGCGCCGTCATGGTTGGGAAGGGTGCTTTCTTTGTCGGAGGTGCCGGCGTGGTTGGATTGGTTGGCGTGGGAGGTGCCGGCGTGGTTGGGGGTGTCGGCGTGGTGGTTGGGGGGGGTGTGACCGGAGGCGTCGGGGCAACCGTGGCGCCCGTGAGCCAAGAGGTGAGGTCATTCAGGTTGACATCGCTTCCGTACTCAAGCGCGCCGATGCTGGGCGAGGACGTGCGGGTGGCGCCGAGATAGTCCTGCGTCAATCCTGCGATCGTGATGCCGGCCCCCTTGGCGGGGCTGTTGGAAGCCAGGGTGAAGTTGAAGCCATCCAGGGTCGATTCCCCGTTGAACCGTGTAGGTTCTCCGGCGAACTGAGGATCCAGGCAGGACTCGCCCGTTGCGGTCCCCGGTGCGTAGAGAGGCTGATTGGCGATGCAGCTACCGCGGATGCCGTGGAAGATGTTGTTCGCGCGATTGATCTTCCCGAGAGGCAAGGTGGAGCTGTTGCATCCTTGTCCGCAGAAACCTCCGACACCGCCGCCTTGTCCGCCGTAGTTGTAGGTGCTGGGATTGTCGTACCCATACACGATGTTGTTGTTCATCGTGAGTGTGGTGTTCGCACAGCTGGTGGAGTCGTAGCACTGGATGTCAAACGTTGTCGGCGCGTAGGTCACGATCGTGTTGTTGGACATGATCGCGTTGGCGTTGTTGTTGAAGTCGAAGCTGAGCGCGTCGCCCGCACGGCAAAAGTCAGCCAGGTGCTGATTGTAAGTGGAGGGGATGCCTGCGATGGGCTGCGACATGCGCAGGCAGTTCGCGACCGCGATGTTGTTTTCAAAGACAACGTTCTGGAAGCCAGCCCACTTGAACTGACCGCCGTTGTTGCCGTAGCTGGCGGAGTTGGTGATGGAAAGGTTTGCCGCCAGGCTTACGTGGCCGAAGTCTTCGCCATCCTGCGTGTTGTAACGGAAGATCGAGTGGTCGATGTAGACACCGGTCATGGGCGTTACCGGAGTGCCGATACCGTCACCGTAGCCACCGGTGCTCTGGCTATAGCAGGCGACAGGGAGCACGTTGGGGTAGGCCTGGTTGCAGCCGCTCCACTCGATGGTGGAATAGCTCATCTTGAGCAGGCCGTTGGGACTCTGCGTGCCGTCCCCGGGATCGAAGTCCCAGCCGGCCATGCCGTTCACCGAGATGTCCACACGGTTGGCTGTTATGAGGCCGCCGATGGGCCCCTTGATGCCGCGGTCAGTGTGACCATGGACCCAGAGATCCTGCAAAAGCAGGTCATGCGTGTTGGTATCCGTACCGACGCCAACGGAATCATAGTCGTCGATGGGGTTGCTGTACCGCTGGCAATCCTTGGGATACACGGGCGATCCGTGGATTGTGCAGGCGGAGTGACTGGTGACCTCCAGGCACTGCACATCGACGTACTGTGCCCCACCGAGATTCAGGGCATTCCAGACGCCGTAGCCGCCGAAGATCTGCGTCATTTTTGTGGGGTCGGGCTGATTGCCTGCACTGCAGGCGCCGTAGTTGCGTCCCAGAATGCGTGTGTGTTGCCCGGCTGTCCCGGCTGGTACGGTGGGGTTGGTGCAGGCAAAAGTGCCATTGCCGCCTTCGCACCAAACATCATTGGCAGACAGTCCCTGATCGAAGCCCACGCGCCATTGCTTGGTGTTGTCCAGGATCACGGTGTCGCCGCCGTTGATGACCCACTTGGTCACGCCATAGGTGTGCTGATCGTCCCAGAGAAAGCGATAGTCATTGAAGGCGCAATGTTGATTGACGCCTGTCCCGGAGTAAGCGGCATCGGCCTGGCCGTCGCATTGGCCGGCGCTTGCGTTTTGGGAGTAGCGAGTACCGCCATCCGCGCGAACATACCACGTGGTAGCGGAAGCTGCCTTGGTCATAAGAAGTACCAAGACGAAGAACAAAAGGAAGAACGAACGCTTCATTAAAATCCTACCCAGAAATGAAGTTGTTGCGCGAGGGCGAACCGGCAGCGGCAACATGGAGACTCTTGGTGCATTCACAGTGGCAAAAGCGTCCGAACAAGACACTCCCACGGAAGAACTTCAGTGTGACCTTTGGTTACGAATGGAAAAACCAATAGGGTTACTGAAGTTTGCTAGACGCACAGGACGACGAGGCTATCCGGGCGTTTGCCCGTTAGTGGAGCATGGAACCGAATTGGTCATGCGCAGGAATGACGGCACGGCAGCGGAGTGGTCCGGCGAAGACAGGACCGTGCTGCGATCACTCAGGGGTATCGGATGATGGGCCGTTAGCCTCGAGAGGCGTTGGCCATAATGTACTGATCGAGCGCAAGGTAAGGCGCGCTACGCCGGGTGCTTCCGGGACCAGTCAAGGGAACTGTCGCGCTAAGCCGATCCCAGGCGGGACCGGACGATAGTAGGGGCGACTCCGTCCGCGGCAGTCTGTAGCTGCCGTGGCTGCTGGCCGTGGGACAAGTGCAGCACAGGCCTCTGTGTGGTGCACATCTGCTCAGCAACTGCTTGCGTCGATTGCAAGTATGCGTGCTAGGGCGATATTACCTTAGTTACCAAGCTGATGGGGGTGTGTCTTAAGGCTCAGGTAAGGCTAATCCGCACGCTCTTTCGGCCCAGCCGAAGCACAGGGGCTTCCCCGAGTTCAGCTGCGGAAAGGGTCTTTCCTGTAAAGCGTTCATTATTCACGAGTACGGCGCCTTCGGCGATTTTGCGAGTGGCTTCACTCCCGGAGGCGGCCAGACCCGAAAGTTGTAGAAGTTTGGCGATACGAAACAAAGGTGCCGCGCCAGGCTGTTCGGTGTTCGACACCAGAAGGCCATAGCTGGTTTTTGCGACGGAAATCTCCGGCAGATTCGAAGCAACCGACCGGGACTGGAACTGCGTGGACCAGTCCTCCCCCGCGGTTTGCGCCTCTCTCTCGGAGTGAAACTCGCGCGTGATGGCTCCTGCGAGATTCTTTTTGACCTGCATGGGGTGAAGTTCGCCGGATGCGACCTTCCCCTGCATGGCGTCGATCTGGCTTTGCGGCAGATCGGTGAGCAGGATCCAGTAGCGCCACATCAGATCGTCGGAGATGGACATGAGCTTGCCGTACATGCTGGCGGCGGATTCCTGGATGCCGATGGCGTTGCCGAGCGACTTGGACATTTTCTGCACGCCGTCGAGGCCTTCGAGGATCGGCGTCATCAGGATGATTTGCGGCTTCTGTCCGTAGTGGCGCTGGAGATCGCGACCACGCATGAGATTGAACTTCTGATCCGTGCCGCCGAGCTCTACATCGGCCTTGAGGGCAACGGAGTCATAGCCCTGCACCATGGGATAGAGCATCTCGTGCATGTGAATCGGCTGCTCATCATGAAAGCGCTTGTGAAACTCGTCGCGCTCCAGCATCTGCGAGAGCGTGAACTGGGCGGCGAGCCGGACCATGCCGTCAGCGCCGAAGGGTGTCATCCACTCGGAGTTGTAGCGGACTTCGGTTTTCTGAGGGTCGAGGATTCTGAAGACCTGCTGCTGGTAGCTCCCGGCGTTCTCCATGAGTTCATCGCGCGTGAGGGGCTTGCGCGTCTGGTTCTTGCCTGTGGGATCGCCGATCAGGCCCGTGAAGTCACCGATAAGAAAGATGACCTGATGACCCAGTGTTTGGAAGTGCTTCAGCTTGCGCATCAGCACGGTATGGCCGAGGTGCAGGTCGGGCGCTGTCGGGTCGAAGCCGGCCTTGATGCGTAACGGAACGCCGGTGCGGCGTGCCTCCTCAAGACGGGCACGAAGCGCCTCGGGAGCGGCTGCCTCGGCGGGGGGGATGATCTCTGCGGCGCCTTTCGTGATCAGGTCAAGTTGCTGCTCGACGGGAGGAAAGGAGACAGGGGTCGCGACGGCGGATACCGGAGTGGATTCGGATGACATGCTGGCAAGGACAGTATAGAAGTTTGTGTTCTGCAGCGACGGGGCTTACGAAGCGCGGAGTGTGACGACGACCGGCGTGTGATCGGAGGGTTTCTCCTGCGCTCGGGGCGTGCGATCGATGACGCAGCTTTCGAGCCGTGCGGCCAGTGTTGGCGTCAGCAGGAAGTGATCGATGCGGATGCCGCGATTGCGTTCAAAGGCCTGACGAAAATAGTCCCAGTAGGTGAACTGGCCAGCGGCGTCGGGATGAAGGGCGCGAAAGGCATCGGTGTATCCGGAGGCGAGCATGGCGCGATAGCGGGCTCTGGGCTCGGGTTGGAAGAGAGCGTCGCGGACCCAGTTGGCGGGTTTGTCGCAGTCGATGTCTTCCGGGATCACGTTGAAGTCGCCGCCGATGAGGGTGGATGTGCCGTCCGCGAGCCAGGTATTCATCTGCACGCGCAGACGATCCATCCACTTCAGCTTGTACTCAAACTTGTCCGTGCCGACGGGGTTGCCGTTGGGGAGGTAGATATTCACGACGCGGACGCCACCGATGCGCGTTTCGAGAAAGCGCGCGTGGCTATCTTCATCGTCCCCTGCCAGTGTGGTGTTCACGCTTTCGATGGGCAGCCGTGAGAGGATCGCGACGCCGTTGTAGGTTTTCTGCGTGACGGCGACGCTGTTATAGCCGATGGCGTCGAAGGCGGCTGCGGGGAACTCGAGGCCTTTCAGCTCCTGTAGAAGAAGTACGTCGGGCGCGGCTGTTTGCAGCCAGCCAGTGACATGGTCCAGCCGCGCTTTGACGGAGTTCACATTCCAGGTGGCGAAGCGCAGGGGTGTGGTTTCGTTCGAGCTCACACGCATACGATGCAGGTAAGGTGAGGGCAAAAGGTATGCCGGGACGGCGTGATGTGGACGAGCAGGTTGAGGATCGAGCGCCGAAGACCTGCGCCGCCTGCGGGCGCACCATGACCTGGCGTAAGGGGTGGGCGAAGAACTGGGGGGAAGTGAAGTTTTGCTCGGATGGATGCCGCAAGCGAAAGGTGAGTCCCATGGACGAGCAACTCGAAGCGGAAATTCTGCGGCTGCTGGCGCTGCGCGGGTCCGGCAAGACGATTTGTCCGAGCGAGGCTGCACGCGGGCTGGCCAAAGGCGAGGATCGCGCGGAGTGGGAGCCGTTGATGGAGCCGGCGCGCGCGGCGGCCCGCAGACTGGTGGCCCGGGGAACGATCGACATCATGCAAGGCGGTCACGTGGTGGATGGATCCACGGCGTTGAATCGTGGAAGAGGTCGTGGACAGATCGTGAACAATTCGTGGGGATCGTAAAGAAATCGTTTCCGCTTCGTGCACACGTCTGCATGGACGGCTTCTAAGGTGCTTATGGCCACGGCAAAGAAGACCCCAAGCAAGAAAACCCCGGCGAAGAAGACGGCTGCAAAGAAGAGTGCGGCGAAGAAGTCGAGCAGCAGCGTGAAAAAGGGTGTGAAGACGTCTGCATCGACGGCGAAAGAGACCGGCGTAAAGCGCACGAACGTGACGCAGTACGAGCAGCGCAAGACAGCTGGGGGCAAGACGGCCCGGAAGAAGATGGCTCCGGCGCAGGCGAAGTCGAAGAAGGAGTCGCTGATCAAGCAGAAGCGCTCAACGGGCGAAGGGCCGGCGTGCTGGCCAGGATTTGAGCGCGTGCCGGGGAAAGAGGCCGGCACCAAGGGCAGTTGTAAGCCGAAGAAGAACCAGACGGCAGGCGAACGCAAGGAAGATGCGCGGGAGGCTGCGGGCAGCAAGCTGCGCAAGGCGGGCGGCAGCAAGGCGCGGGCGAACAAGGGTTAGCTTTCGCAAGCGGTTGTGTTGTCACCCGGGGAGAAACGCAGATTCCCTGCGGGAATGACAAGTGGAAAGTGGTGCATTGCGGGGTGGTGGCAGGCGTACACTGCGCTGCATGGACGCGGAACGGGCTCGTGCCTACCTGTTGACCCTGCCCCACGTGGTGGAGACGCTGCAGTGGGGAGAGAACCTGGTTTTCTGGACAGGCGATAAGGCGCTTGGCGGCAAAATGTTTGCGCTGATGGATTTCGACTTCCGCGGGGGACCGGTGATCTCCTTCGCGGCTGGGTCGGAACGCTCGGCTGAACTATGCGAGAGGGAAGGTTTCCGGCCTGCGCCTTACCTGGCGCGGGCTCACTGGGTGGCAGCGGAGCGGTGGGATGCGCTGCCCGTGCGCGGGTGGCAGGAGCATCTGCGTGCGGCGCACCTGCTGGTTTTTGGGAGGCTTCCGGCCAAGACCGTGCAGCTACTGGAGCTTCCCAGGAAAGAACGGGAGGCGCTTCTTGTTAAAAGGAGAAAGCTGCTTGCTGCCAAGGCAGAGGAGAGCAAAGCGCGAAAGCAGGCCAGGAGCGGCTCGTCGTGAGAGCGACCTCAAGGCAATCAGCGAAGGAATCTGTTCTCTTCATGAGGTTTGCCGTTGATTTACAGGCAAACAGCAGATTCCTTCGCTTTGCTACGGAGTGACAAGCAGAGGGTCGTGGGACTCTTGACGCCTCTAGGTTGTGGGTTTCGCGCTGGCCGTAAACAGAGCGGCAAAATACCGGCGATAGGCATAGATCAAAACGAGCTCCAGCAGGGCAGCCACAAGGGCAGGCCCGATGCCGTGACCGCCCGCCATTAAGACATGAAACAAGAGGGCGTTGATGACGATGGGGCCGAGGATGACGAGCCCCAGGGGAGCGGTTACGCCCACGAGCACCAGGAGACCGCCCAGTACTTCGAGGCCGGAGACGATCTGCATCCAGCCACTGCCCGACATGGACCCCATGAACTTGCCAGGCAATGAATCAGGCGGGGGAGGCGGCCCCATGGGGATGAAGTGTAGGAACCCGTTCAGACCGAAGACAACAAACATCAACCCGAGCAGAACCTGACAGATAATGAAGAGCACCTTCATGCGCAGTCGAACCTCATGGTGAACTGTGGCGATGCGGGCCCTGTGTCGCGAGCAGCATACCACCTTCATTTGCGACTAGGGTCGGCGGAGGTCGGCTTCCGGGTTCATCGCCAGCAGCGGGAGGAAGCTACGGAAGTAGGCTGCCACGAGGACCACCTCCAGCACCAGGGTCACCAGGGCCAGTGCGGCGCCATGCGGCCACAGCAGCGCGTGGTAGAGCAGGATGTTGACGATGACCGGCGCCAACAGTGTTAACCCGAGTGGAACAAAACGGTTTACCAGGAGTAAGAGACCTGCAACGGTCATGATCGCGCCCACAAAGGTCATCCAGTGACTGACGTGAAGGATGGTCAGGAACGTCATAGCGTCAGGGCTGGACGGCGGCGGCATCTTCAGGAAGCCAAGGATGTTGTTGAGGCCGAGCACAAAGAACATCAGGCCCAGCAGCAGACGGCAGACCAGAATGACGTAGCGCATTGGAGATCCTCTCGGGCCCGGAGATTGCATCTGTCCGCGACTACGCGACGGTAAGATGGCGACCGCTCCTGCTACAACGGAGAGATGAGTGGTGTGATGCAGGAAAACAGGGACGGGCTGCGGCTTTCGCTTGAAGGCAAGGTGGCGTTGGTGACGGGCGGGTCCAGAGGCATCGGTGCGGCGACTGTACATGCCTTTCACCAGGCAGGTGCGCGCGTCGTATTCAGCTACCGCAATTCCGACGAGCAGGCACGTGCACTCGTGGCCGAGTGCGGTGGGGAGGAGCTTTGCCGCGCCCTGCAGCAGGAGCTGGGCACGGTGGAAGAAGGTGAGGCGCTGGTGAGAGCGGCCACGGCTGTCTTCAGGCAGCTCGACATCCTGGT
>CAXTGN010000158.1:0-217 GCA_964243455.1 uncultured Acidobacteriaceae bacterium | reverse complement strand
GGATATGGCCGCCGCATGACCAGCCCATCGCGACCATGAGCACCGAGCAGTGGCGCGGCACGGTGGGCATCAATCTCGATAGCGTCTTCGGTCTGGTGCGTGCGGCTGCGCGGCACATGCTGCAGCAAGGTTCCGGAAGCGCAAGCGAAACCGCGGGTGAACTAGGGACGGAACTGCTTGCGGTGGACGCTCCCACAACGACCGACGTCACGGCGCT
>CAXTGN010000157.1:6071-9764 GCA_964243455.1 uncultured Acidobacteriaceae bacterium | reverse complement strand
CTTGTTGGCTTCCGCCATGCGGTGGACGTCTTCCTTCTTCTTCATCGCCGCGCCGCGCCCATTGGCCGCGTCCAGCAACTCCGCCGTCAGCTTTTCGACCATGCCTTTTTCACCACGTGACCGGCCAAAGCTCACCAGCCAACGGATCGCCAGCGACGTACGCCGTTCCGGGTTCACCTCAATCGGCACCTGGTAGTTGGCGCCGCCCACCCGCCGGCTCTTCACTTCCAGCATGGGCTTGACGTTCTCGACGGCCTTCTTGAACAGCTTCAAGGCATCATCGCCGCCGCCCTTGGCCTCAAGATTCGTCATTGCCTCGTAGAAGATGCTCTGCGCAGTCGACTTCTTGCCGCCCCACATCATGCTGTTCACAAATTTCGTCACCAGCGTCGACTGGTAAATCGGGTCGGCTGCGACCTCACGCTTGGCGATGTGACCTTTTCTTGGCATCCTGTTTCCTTCGTCTTCCCCCGGCGCGGTAACCTCTCACGTGCCGGGCTTTGTCAGGGCCCAGAGCACGGGGCCCAGGGCACAGAAACAACCTAGAACTGAGCCCTGAACCCTGGGCCCCGTTCCTTATCTACTTGGCAGCGGCCTTCGGACGCTTCGCGCCGTACTTCGACCGGCTCTGCATCCGCTTGGCCACGCCGACCGAATCCAGCGTGCCGCGCACCACGTGGTACCGAACACCTGGCAGATCCTTCACACGTCCGCCGCGGATCAGCACAATCGAGTGCTCCTGCAGGTTATGGCCGATGCCCGGAATGTAGGTGGTGACCTCGATGCCGTTGGTCAGGCGAACGCGCGCAACCTTGCGCAGCGCCGAGTTCGGCTTCTTGGGGGTCTGTGTGTACACGCGGGTGCACACACCGCGACGCTGGGGCGATCCCTGCAGCGCAGGCGATGCGGTCTTGTACCGGGTCGGCGTACGGCCCTGCTTGACGAGTTGATGAAACGTAGGCACTTCGTAAACTCCTTGTTGCCAGTCCGGCAGGCTATCTGCCTCCGGAGCTATCCGACTCACTTTGCCGAACGCATTGCAGGGCAGCGCATTCGCTCTTGCTTTCGCGTACCTCATCGCTTGCACACACGAAAGGCGGAGCCACAAAAGGCGCTCCGGCGAACTTCTGGATCCTGCACGCGGCCAAAACCACAACCACACGCTTACTGCAGACTGCTCAGGGCTTAGGAGAGACGACGGTGGCCAAGATACCGGCGCCTAATGCCACCCGGCCTGACTCCGTTTCGCCGCTTCCGGCCTGCTGGCTCTTCCCGTATACGTCAACTGAAGGGGACGACGGAGAGACGCAGGCACTCGGGCAGGCAAGTTCCCAGAACGAGCGGAACCTTCTAACTGTATCAAGGGCCCATGCCCTAGTCAACCTTCACCAACTCCCGTGCCTGCGCACGCTCTACTCTATCCAGCATGGCCCACGATCCGCTGCCGAACGCCATCTGGCAGGCCCTCGAAACCTCGCATCGACACCTCGCGGCTACGCGCGGCAAAGCCCGACGTTACCCGTCCGCCGTGGCCCCCTTTGCAGCGCTTGACGAGCCCACACCCGCCGCACTCGCCGACCTCGCCTGCCTGCTCGACCCAGGCGAAACCGTCTACCTCCTCAGCGACCGCTCACTCGAAGCCCCCGGCCTCCGTGCAGACGGCCTGCTCGCCGGTCTACAGATGATCTTCCCACCGGAGGCACCTATCCCATCTCAGCCCCCAGCTCCTCCCATCGAGCCGCTGGATTGCCGCCACGCCTCCGAAATGCTCGACCTGATCACAGTGGCCTTCCCCGGCTTCTTCCGCCCGAAGACCTGCCTCATGGGCCCGTACTTCGGCATCCGCGACCGAGGCGGCGCCCTGATCGCCATGGGCGGCAACCGCCTAGTTCTCCACCCCTGGTACGAAATCAGCGGCCTTTGCAGCCACCCATCACACGCCGGCCAGGGCCTCGGCACCGCGATCCTGCGCCGCCTCCTGGCCGAACACAGGGCCGCCAGCGTCACGTCCTTTCTTCACGTCAGCGCTGACAACCGGAAGGCCATCGAACTCTACCTCCGGCTCGGCTTCCAGGTGCTCCGCCGCATCGAGTTGCACCGCGTGCAACGCTCTGCCTCCTGACCTGACCAGGGGTGGTACGCTGCGATTCATGGACTCTCAGCCGCACCCGTTTGCACGCCGTCGCTTCCTCTCCCGAGCCGCTGGCAGCCTCCTGCTGTGCACGGTCGCAGCCCTGGCCCAGACCCCCGCGTCGGTCGCCAGCCAGCACATCACCACCCCTGGCAGCGTGGCGCTCTCCCCCGACGGCGCCACAGTCGCCTGGACCGTCCGCGGTCACGAAGGCACGGCGATCCACCTCACCCAGGTAGCGCACCCTGAGCCTGCGTCCGAGAAGGCCATCTCCCTCCCCGGCGCCACCAACTGCACCTACACGACCCCGATCTGGTCGCCCGACGGCCAAACTCTCGCCTACCTCTCCGACTGCGCCGCCCCCGAAGGCAAGCAGGCCAAAGGCCAGCTCCAGGTGTATCTCTGGTCCAAAGCCTCCAATCAGACCCGCCAGCTCACCCATCTAACCGGCAATCTCCAGCAACCCGCCTGGTCCCCTGACGGCAAAACCATCGCGTTCCTCTTCGTCGAGAACGCCTCCCGCTCCGCTGGCGCCCTCGATGCCATGAAGCCCTGGTCCGGCGTCATCGGCGAGGATGGCATCGAAATCCAGCGCGTTTACACGGTCGATGCAACTACCGGTCAGGGCCAATACCTGACCCCCCGCACCCTGCACGTCTACGAGTTCGACTTCTCTCCGAACTCCGGGGAGATTGCCTATATCGGCGCGGACGCCCCTGGCGAAAACAACTGGTGGATCGCCTCCCTCTGGGCCTCAAGCGCCAAACTCGGCGCGAACGACGTTCCCCGGCAACCCCGTCTCATCGTCAACCCACCCAAGGTTGCCGGCTCCCTTCACGGCCTCCAGATCGCCGTCCCTCGCTTCTCCCCTGACGGCACCAAAATCGCCTTCATCGGTGGTCTCATGTCCGACCAGGGCTCCACCGGCGGCGACGTCTATGTCGTCAACGCCCAGGGCGGCGAGCCTACCGACGTCACCCCGGACATCGACGGCACCCCCTCCTGGGAAGGCTGGTTCGACAATCACTCCCTCGGCTTCGTCGAGGACCGCCGCGGACACACACGGTTCGTCGCCTGGGATACCAACGCGAAGAAGCCCTACCCTCAGCCCGCCGGCGTCACCGACCTCGGCGAGGTCTCCGTCTCTGGCGGTCCCATCAAGGACGCCGTTACCTTCTCCGGCAGGACCGACACCGCCGCCTTCGTCCAGAGCAGCTTTAATCAGCCCCCGGAGATCTGGACCGAGACTGGGGGGCATCTACAGCAACTCACCCACCTTAACGACACCATCAAACCCACAGCCCGCACCGAATCCGTGTACTGGACCAGCGGCTCCTTCCACGTTCAGGGCTGGCTCACCTATCCGGTCAACTACGACAGCCATCGGGCTTATCCGATGATCGTCAGTGTGCATGGCGGTCCCTCCGCCTCCGTCGGCGCCCGGTACGGAACGCAGTCCACCTTTGCTGAAGCCGGCTACTTCGTCTTCCAGCCCAACCCGCGCGGCTCCTTCGGCCAGGGCGAGAAGTTTACTCAGGCCAACATCAAGGACTTCGGCTACG
>CAXTGN010000157.1:0-6061 GCA_964243455.1 uncultured Acidobacteriaceae bacterium | reverse complement strand
TACGACCCCGCGAAAAAGTACCCGATCATCGTCAACGTCCACGGCGGCCCCTCCGCCTCCACCACCGCACGCTTCAGCGGCACCCAATCGACCTGGGCCAGTCGCGGCTACTTCGAACTGCAACCCAACCCGCGCGGCAGCTTCGGCGGGGGCGAAACCTTCACCGAGGCAAACCGCAAGGACTTCGGCTACGGCGACCTCAAGGACATCGAGGCCGGCCTCGACTTCGTCGAGTCCAAGTACTCCATCGACCACAACCGGGAAGGCATCACCGGCTGGAGCTACGGCGGCTTTATGACCATGTTCTCGGTCACGCAGACCCACCGCTTCAAAGCCGCGGTCGCGGGCGCCGGCATCGCCGACTGGGTCAGCTACTACGGGGAAAACTCCATCGACCAGTGGATGACCCCGTTCTTTGGCGCCTCCGTCTACGACGACCCCGCCGTTTACGCCAGATCCAGCGCCATCGCGTACATCAAAAACGTCACCACGCCCACCCTCGTCATCGTCGGCGACCGCGACGGCGAATGCCCCGCCCCCCAAAGCTTCGAGTTCTGGCACGCCCTCCGCGATCTAGGCGTAAAGACCCAGCTCGTCGTTTATCCCAACGAAGGCCACGGCTTCCGGGACCCCGACCACATCAAAGACCGCGACGAACGCACAGCCAAATGGTTTGCGGACAACATGCCGGCGAGCGGCGCAAGTTCGGCCAGCGAGAATACAGTCAGCGGGAATACCGTCAGCGATAAAACGGTCGGCAGTGAGGCGCGCGGCGGGTCAAGGACGCAATAGACGTTGCTGTTCAGGGCGGCGCGAAAGGGTCCGCAGTGGGCGGTGAGCTGCAAATGACAGCAGTCGGACGGTTCGCGAGCCGACAGCTTCGAAATCGGCTATTTACCGCTCCCGAACTGCCTATTCCAAACCGAACACGGGAGTCATCCTCTTTCAACAAACGCCTGACATCTCACCGATGTCAGGCGGGTTCGCTTCCGCACACAGAGGAGTTCGCGTGCATACAAAGCACTTCAAAGACCTGTTGGCCTGGCAAAAAGCGATGGAACTAGCCAAAGCCGTCTATGCCGAAACCAACGCGTTCCGGAAAGACGAGCACTTTGGCCTGCGGAGTCAGCTTCGGCGCGCTGCGGTTTCTGTCCCCAGCAACATCGCCGAAGGTCACGGCCGCCTGACGGACAAAGTCTTTCGGGTCTTCCTGGGTCAGGCTAGAGGCTCTCTGTACGAGATAGAGACCCAGATCACCCTGTCCGCCGAGCTCGGCTTCATAACCAAACCCGCTTCCCAGAAGCTGGTCAACGACTGCAACGAAGTCGGCCGCATCCTCAACGGCCTACTACGCTCCCTCAAAGAGTCCTCCTGACGCTCCCGCTTCCCGCTTCAACGTTGACCGCTTTTCCGCTAACCGTTTTACTGACACCCTCCCCATCGAACGCTCTTACGCCGACCGCTTTTACGCCGGCCGCTTCACCGCTGACCGCCTTTCCACCGACCGCTTTTTCGCTGATCGCCTTCCCGCCGACAACCGCCCATTTGCCTCGCCATCCGTCAAAATCTACACTGGACGGGCGATACCCAAGGGTATGTTCGACCGTTGCGCGGGCTCTACGTGCAGCGGGGAGGTGGAATGCGGCAGTTTCTTGGTCTGGTAGTTCTTGTCTTGTTTGCCATGCCCTTTGGGCTCTCGGTCGTCGGTTGCGGCCATAAAACTCCCGTTCAATACTGCTCCGGCAACCTGGAAGCCGGGTTTCAGGTCGGGCAGGTGCACAACATCACCCTGGCCGCGAACCTCACCATCTCTGGTGAATCCCTCAACTATGGGCAGATCGGGACCGCCCTCTCGGCTACGGCGCAGGACTGCAACGGCGGGGCCGTCACCGTCACGAGGTACACCTACAGCACGCAGGACGCAACCATTGCCGATATCAACCCTGCCAACGGAACCGTCTGCGGCGGCACCTGGAACCGTAACAGCGGCGGTGGTATCGCCGATTACACTGTCTGCACACCGCCTGCGGTGAACAATGCGAACCACGCGCCCTTTGTCTATGCCCAGGCAAACGGCGTCACCAGCAACCCGATCGCGGTGTACATCCATGCGCCGGTAACAGGCGTTCAGCTGAGAAATCCAACGGACGTGTCGCAATGCAGTACAACCACGGACCCCGGAACCAATTGCTGCGTCTTTAACTCGACATCCAGCACCACCTCGGCCGTCTCCGTGCTCGATGGCTACGACGAAAAGAGCTGCGTCTCGCAAACTGACGCCCGGCAGCTCGTGGCGCGCGTCTATGACGGGAACCACAACAACATCACCTGCCAGGTCGGCCCCGTCGCCTTCGCACTTCAGGGTGCCACCAATGTCGCCACCATTGATGCCCAGGGCAACGTCACCGCGAATCAACCCGGGTCGGCCCTGATCACCGCGACTGTCTCGAACTCGTCCTCGGCGTTGAACTCCGGCTTCTTCTCCACCTGCCCGCCGGCGTCGATTCAGCTCTCTGCGGTGAACCAACCTGCGGGTGCCTCCAAGATCAACGTGGCGTTGAATACGCCCCAATCCTTCACCGCCTCGGTGCTCGACACAAACGGCAGATCCATCACCGGAATCTCGCTTGAGTTCAACTCCACCCTCCCGGTGAACTTCCCCACCACCGGCGGCAGCGTCACTCCTGTCTTTCCGGGTACGGCGACCATCACCGCGGTTTGCAACCCTGGCACGTGCAATCCAGCCCCGTTCTCGCAGATCGGGTTCCTTGGCAACGGCAAACCGATCACCTCCAACGGCATCGCCGTGACCGCGGCCGGCACCTCGGCCAGCGTGCTCTACATGGCCAGCACGCCGTCCACGGCAACAGTCAACGGCACCACGGTAACCAATGCCGGCTCGCAATACATCGTCAGCGAAGACTTCACCACCGGCCAGCTCGGTTCGCCAATCAAGCTGCCCTATGTCCCGAACTCAATGGTCATCTCCCAGGATGGTTCCACCCTGTACCTGGGCAGCCAGCAAGGGCTGATGACCGTAACCACGGCCTCCAACACACTGGCAAACGCCTTTTCCAACGTACAGGGCACGGTGCTGGCCGTCGCCCCAAACAACAGCTATGCCGTGGTGACCGATCCCAGCCGTCAAACGGTGTCTCTCGTCACTGCGACAGGTACCATCTTTTCCACCTTCAACGGCGTGGGTACGCGCGCCCAGTGGACACCGGACAGCAGTACGCTCTATGTCCTCGCCCAAACGACAGGCGCTACCAGCGGAAACACTACTCCAAACCAACTGCTTACCTACTCCACCTTTATCGGGTGGCAGAGCATCAATCTGGACAACGCCTACACGGACGTGGCGGTCACGGTTCCGGCCGTGGGCGCCTACTTCGCCGGAAACATCACCGAGGGCCGGAGCTACTGCTCTAACACCACCCTGGACGGCAGCACGCCGGCCGTTGCGACGAACAACTTCTTTCCCGTGGCCGATACCAAGGCCATCGCCACGGATCGGCTTGTGGCCACCACGGACGGGGCGCACATCCTTGGAGCCTCGGCGACCGCCCTGACCCTCCAGGACCTCACGGTCGCGCTTCCCGTCGTGGCCGCCTGCCCTCAGCCGCCTAACCTTGTGAGCCCCGGTTATTTCTCCAGCAGTCCAACAGCCCATCCCCTCACAGGCATCGCGCCCGCCGCAATTACGGGCGTGGTCTCCGCCAGCAACTCGGGGACGGCGTTCGTCACCTACACCGGCACCGGCGGCATCCTGCCCCTATACCAGCCCGGGACGGGCCTCGTCACGAACGTTCCGCTATCCGGTGGCGCTACGGCGCCCGTGGCCGGCCTCTTCAGCTCTGATGACACGACCTTCTACGCCGGCACCTCCGGCGATAATCAGGTCCACATCATCGGCGTAAACGGCGCAGCGAGCACAGACACAGGCGTGATCACCCCCAACCTCCAGGACCCGAACGGCGGAACCGCCACCCCCAACCTCATCGCCCAGCGCGTCCGGAGAACCACCTCCTAATCCAAGGACGACAGCAGAACAGAAAGCCCACCCACGCCTCAGGCGCCGGGTGGGCTTCGTTTTGGGTTACGAATGCCTTTCTTGCTTGTCATTCTCGAACGGGGAACCTGCCTCACACGCGCGGCGAACCCCAAATTGCGTGCAATTAGGGCTGACCTTGTTAAGGTAGAGCCGTGTAGAGGACCGTCATCCTGAGCGCAGCGAAGGATCTCTGTATTCCGCTTGTGGCCGCACTGCACCTCGGGAAAACCGCGACACGAAAATTGGAACGACACGGGCATGCTGATCGAGCCTCAGGTGCATACCTTTGGCCGGGGTACCAACCTAACCTCTGTGCTTCGAAGACTTTGCGGCACAAGTACCCCCCCGGGGGGGCTACCTATCGGGCGAGGCGCTTTTCCAGCAACTCACGCCCAATCGCATCCAGAACCCCATTGAGGAAGTGAATGCTCTCCGGCGCGGCGTAGCGTCGTGCGATCTCCAGCGTCTCGTTAATCACGACCGCACTCGGCGTAGCGGAGAAGCCCAGCATCTCGGCCACAGCTGCCCTCAGGAGGTTGCGGTCCACCACCGGCATCCGCTCCAGCCGCCAGTTCTGCGCATGCTTCTGGATGAGCCCATCGATCTCCTCGTCACGGTGAGTGGCAACACGGTGCAGATCATCGGCAAACCCACGGGTCTCGTCATCCACGTCGTCCCGCGAGTCCCAGAACAGCTGCTCCACTTCGGCGGGCTTCTGCTTGCCCAGATCGCCCTGGAACAGCATCTGCATCGCCAGTTCCCGCGACTTGCGCCGGCTGCCCATCAGTTCCCCACCCCGGCAGTCACTGGTTCACCCAGCTTCGCCTCGATCTTGTCCTGAATCGACGCCATCTCGATGGCCGCAATCGCTGCCTCGAAGCCCTTGTTGCCGGCCTTCAGGCCGGCGCGGTCCAGCGCCTGCTCCAGCGTCTCGCAGGTCAACACGCCAAAGGCATGCGGCACGCCCGTCTCCCCCTGCGCCTGCCCGATACCGCGCGCCACCTCGGTGTAGATGGCCTCGTAGTGCGCCGTCTCGCCACGCAGCAGTACGCCCAGCGTGATCACCGCGTCAAACCGGCGCGTCTCCGCCAGGGTCCGCGCGGCAGAGGGAATCTCCCACGCCCCCGGCACCCGCACGATCTCCACATCCGCCTTCGCCACGCCGCTACGATAGAGTGCGTCGAGCGAACCCTGCAGTAGCCGATCGGTGATCACCGCATTCCAGCGCGCAACCACAATCGCAAACCGTTTCCCCGCACCGGACAGATCACCCTCAATCGCCACTGGACGTCCGTGCAGCGGATTAGACAACTCCCAGAAGCCCACCCGCAGACCCTCGGCGAGCTCCGCCGTAAACAGGCGGGAGTTCCAGTGCGTCTCCTCGACCTCACCCAGCTTCGCGCCGACCTCGTCGCTCCGTACTTCGGAAGCGATCCAGTTCCGCACGGTCCCATGCACCGCATCCAGCTGCGTTACCTCGACCAGCAGCAGCGGAACCGCCGGGAGGCGGCCCGCAACCAGCTCCAGATTGCCTAAAGGTGCGAGAAAAGCCGCACCCCGGCCTCCGGCATCTTCCCAGCCACGTCCATCCTCGAACCCCAGAGAACGAAGCAAGCCTGACAACCGCTGGAGACTCTCGGCGGAAGGCAGAGCGGCGATGCTGGTAATCCCTTTGACCATCCCTCCATTGTACTTGTGGCAGCGCCCAACGCATCTCAACCCCCGCGCGGAACAGCGTGCGGGAACGCTCTTCGGTATTCTCTGAATGTGCGCCATTCCGCTTCTCTCCGTTGTCTTTCGTCCCTTCTCCTGCTGACTACGATCTCTGCAGCCGGTTGCCGCAGTCATGTCGTTGCAGGCGCCCACGCTACGGCAGAGGCGCGCGCGGAGATCGCACAGGAACGGGGGGAGCTCGAACAGGTACCGCCGCCCAGCAAGAGCCGGTACATGACGGTCCACACCTATGACAGCTGGGAAAATCCCTACATCACCGTCCAGCCGGACATG
>CAXTGN010000156.1:0-9796 GCA_964243455.1 uncultured Acidobacteriaceae bacterium | reverse complement strand
TACTGCCAGACCGTCTATCTGGCATAGCTCCCCCGAGGGCAGCGGCCGACGTCTGTAGCTCGCCCATGTGCCGCTGCCCTCCCCTCCGCATACATTGTCCGTAGTCCTGAGTTCCGCGACTCAGACATTTGGCTCCGGCTGCTTTGTTCCGATGTCTCCTTCCGACATCGTTGACGCAGGTTGTCCGAACAGCCCTTTTCCCCACTAGAGATTTCCCTCCAGCACGGCCCGTGGCGCGATTGCGTCGGCCTGCAGGATGTCCAGGCTCAGATTCCGCTTTAGTCTGGCAGCGTTGGCGCCCAGAATGATTCGGAGCGCGCGCGCCGTTCTTCCGTTGACCCCAATCAGCTTGCCCATGTCGCTCGGGTGCGCCTGTACCCGGAAGGTGAGACTGGCTTCGCCCGGTATGGGCATGATAACGACCTCTTCGGGCCGATCGACCAGGGACCGGACAACGGTGACGAGCATGTGGTGGACTTCCTCTTCCTTGTGATCCTTCATTGCCGCTTCACTTTCTGTTTTCACGTGGGATGGACAAGAGAATACTTCGGCTGTTGCTCATACACAACAAGAAGGTGAATTCCCGGTTGATCGTTTGACTTCCCCGCAAAACGTCGGGAGGAGACTTAGGTCCGTAAATGCTGAGCCCGTTTCCCTTACACAACTGCGAGGCCAATACGGTCAGATTTTCTGGGCAAATTACCTAATCTCCGTTTGAGCGCAGCCCGCGCCCGCAAAAAGGAGAAGCTCAAATGATCCATAAGACTGTCCGTCGTTTCACCCTCGCCCTGGTTCTTGGTGTGTCCTCGTTGGCTGCGGTCGACGTGGCTGGTGCACAAAGCGTTACCGGTACGGATCCTATGCCGCCCAGCTGTGGTTGTGGCAAAAAGCCCGGCCAAGCCAGCGTGACGGCGCCCCCGAGCAGCACCACGGCGAGCTCCGCCTCGACATCGACGGTGGAGGTTGTGACGCAGGCTGTGCTGCTCTTCCTTGGTCTCTCCTAGGAGCGGTCCGTGTATGCAGCCTCGGCAGTAAGCGTGTTGAAGCGGTACGACCCTTTTCCGCTCTCGCGTAGAATGGCGGCACCTTATGTGCCGAGCGGCCCAGAACGGATTGCGATGCTGATCCTCAGCGATCTCGACAATCTGCTCTGGGCCGTTGGTGTTTTCGGCAACGTCGCGCTTCTTGCTGTGCTGCTTCTGCGACACAGGGCCACACACTTTCCTTTCTTTACGACCTTTATCGCAGGCAGCGTTCTCCGATCGCTGCTGTTGCTTGCCCTGGCGCGTCACTATGTGCCACACACTTATTTCCTGTCCTACTGGTCGCTGGCGATCCTGGTGGACGTCGTCCTGCAATCGGCTGTGGTGTACGAGACGGCTGGGCATGTGTTCCGTCCCCTGGGTCACTGGGCGGCGGATGCGCGCCGCGGCATGGGCTGGATCATTGCGGGCAGTTTCTTCACGGCGGGCGTACTCGCATGGCTCGCGATCCCCGTCAGTGCAATCTGGCAGCGATCCCTTGTGGAAAAGGGTGATTTTTTCTTTTACGTTCTGATGAGCGAGCTGTTGATCGGGATGGTGATGCTGTCGGTCACCGTGGGTCTACCCTGGCGCACGCATGTGGCACGGATCGCGCAGGGGCTTGGGGCGTATTCTTTGTTGAATCTAGCTCTTGAAGCGGGTCACTCGCTGTATGGCGCGGAGTACAAGGGCCGCGTCGATCTGCTTCTTACCGATACGCGCAAGGTCTTCTATCTCAGCTGCGTGGTTTACTGGGTCGCGACCCTGTGGCAGGACGCTCCCGAACCGCGGCAATTGCCGTTAGCCGCCCGACAACATTTGCGCGACCTACAGGCGCGTATCACATATGATCTGTACACGCTCCGAAGTGGGAGAAGACCGTGACTGTGCATTCAGAGATTTTCGCCATCGCCGTCTTGCTGGTATTGGCTTTTTTGCTGGCCGCGGCTGGATACTCCCTTTGGCGTGCCAGACGTATGCAGGGTGAGCCCTCCATTGAAGCCTTGATGGCCCGTTTGATCGCGGTCGATCGGGACAAGGTCTTCTTCATTGCCGCCGCTTACGAGGATGCCGGGGACCAATTCACGGTAAACGACAGCCTCGAGAGCTGGCAGGTGTGGGAGATGATCGGCGGCATGCGGGGCTTTGAGGCACTGGCGGCCAACTGCGAGGTGTTGATCGACCTCGCCTGTTATGTGCAGCGGTGGTATCCCGAGGCCTTGCCCGTAGCGGAGCAGCTACGGCTCAATGCACGCGAGATCCAATGGCACCTGGAACGACTGAAAGGCGCCGAACGGCGCGGCAATCTCGAAGCCGTGTTTCCGGATTATGCGCAGCGGGCTGTGGTGGTGTATTACGGGATGACGCGGCATGTGCTGGCGCTCTACGAAGCCAGCCAGGTGCCCGGATGGAATCGGCTGCAGACGGCGCTTTAGCTCAGGCGACCCGGCGCATGAAGACGCCGGCCACTGTGCCGATCACTTCAATTTCCTTACGGTAGCGCCAGCGCTTGTTGGATTCATAGGAGAGGGCATGCGGCACCAGGGTCAGCCATTCGGCTTCCTTGTCGAGCTCGCAGAATCCCGAGACGTACCCGGTTCGGGTGAGTAAGAAATAGATGGGCCGGTCAAACTCGTGCGTCCACTCTTTGCGTCCGGCGATGGCCCTCTTCTGGGTGTCGATCAGAACGATCGAGCCGGCACGGATCATGGGTTCGAGCGTACGGTCCCGGCGACCGATGATGCCCCGACGGTAATGACTGGGAAGGTTGTTTTCCGCAGGAAGCAGAGTGGTCTCTTCCGGCGGGGGATCCGTGACCAGCTTCTCGGGCAGCCATTGCTTGGCGTGCTCTTCCAAAGGTCCCTGGGTGAGCAGGAGGGTCGCGTTTGGACTGGAGGCGTGCTCCATCTGCACGGAAGACGTTGCCGAGGGAGGGCACAAGGCCAGCATCTGCTCCGCGGTCAGGTTGTAGATGAAGGCCAGGACAATCAGCTTGGTTGCGGACAGGCCCCGGTTTTCTCTCTCAACGCGATCAAGCCAGCTCGCAGAGATGCGGTACGCAGGATTGCCCCATTCCTGAGCCAGGCGGCTGCTACGCTCCTCCACCTCACGCAGTGTGAGTTGCCATTGGAGCCGGGATGTGCGGAGCTTGCTTCCGATGCCGTGCATGGGCCGATCTCCCGTCATACGACTTCGATCCGGTCCGAAGTGCATGGGCGATTTGAATTCCTGCGCGACAGCAAGAATTCAGCGGATGTTTTCACCATGATAAACGAAGGAGAAGATCGAGAGACTCATTCGGCTCCCTGCCGATTTTGTTGCGTACGCGAAACACAGAGATACCGCCCAAGTGTGCACTGGGCTGTGCGCAGAAGGAGAATCCGGGTACATGGCCCCATTTTGAACGTTTGTCGACGGTGTAATCATCGGTGAAGCAACATGTCTCTCGAATCGCTGGGCCATGGCGTCCACACATGGGAGAGTAGGTCCACCACCGGATAGCAACACCGTTGAGGTGCCTGGCATTCCATGCTGGTGGAGAGCATTGCCGAGCGATTAAGGAGTCGGTCTGGAGATGGAAGCAGAGGCTTCCCCTGGGCTGGCTCCGTGTTCTTTTGGTCGTGGCGCGGATCCTACGTTGCTCATCGGCCACCGGAAGGTGCACACTCGAGCTGTGAGCAGCGCCGCCCAAGCCACTTCAGAGATCAGGCTGACATGCGAGCAGGTCGCAGCGATCAGCCGGGCCGTGGCGGATCCACGCCGATTTGCCATGCTGCAGCAGATTGCCCAGGAACGGGAACTGGCATGCACAGGACTGCGTGCACGCGACTGCATCCGCCCCGCCACGATCTCGCACCACTTGAAAGAGCTGCAGGCAGCGGGGCTTGTCTCCGCAGAGCGCGAGGGCCGGGGGATGAAGTTGTCGTTTGAGCGCCATGTGTGGCAGGCGTACCTGCGCCAACTATCTTCCCTGTAGCGAAAAGATTCTGCGTCCTGCCCCCTCCGCTTCCATCTATTCGATAGGCGTCGAACATTTCGACAAAGATCGTAAGGATGGTAGAGCATATGGGCAAGCTGACGGGCAAGATTGCAGTAGTGACAGGGGCGTCCAAGGGCATTGGCGCGGGCATCGCGAAGGCGCTCGGCCGCGA
This sequence comes from uncultured Acidobacteriaceae bacterium, assembly GCA_964243455.1. Classification (GTDB taxonomy): domain Bacteria; phylum Acidobacteriota; class Terriglobia; order Terriglobales; family Acidobacteriaceae; genus Granulicella. Next base: position 5,622 of record CAXTGN010000156.1, on the reverse strand, counting down.
AGGCGCCAAGGTTGTCGTGAACTATGCGTCGGACAAAGCTGGCGCGGAGCGGGTGGCGAAGGCCATCGAGCAGGATGGGGGAGAGGCCGTGGTGGTTGGCGGCAGCGTGGCCAAAGCCGCTGATATCAAGGCGATGTTCGGCGAGGTGAAGCAGCGGTATGGCCGGCTCGACATCCTGGTGAACAACGCGGGTGTCTTTGGCTCGACTCCGCTGGAGAGCCTGGACGAAGCGGAATTCGACCGGCAGTACGGAACCAACGTCAAGGGGCTGCTGTTTACCACCAAGGCGGCGCTGCCGTTATTTGGGGAAGAAGGCGGCAGCGTGATCAATGTGAGTTCCGTGGTGAGTACGGGGAATTTTCCGGGGACCAGCGTGTATTCGGGGACCAAGGGTGCGGTGGATGCGATTACACGGGTGCTGTCGGCGGAGCTTGGGCCGAAGAAGATCCGGGTGAACGCTGTGAATCCTGGGCTGATTGTGACCGAGGGGACCGCCACGGCAGGCTACACGGGTGAGGATGCCGAATTTCAGAAGCAGGTACTGGCCACTACGCCGCTGGGGCGTTTGGGGCAGCCGGATGACGTGGCCGATGCGGTGGTTTTTCTGGCTTCAGACGATGCCCGCTGGGTTGCGGGAGAGACCCTGCGGACGGCCGGCGGCGTGCGTTAAGCAGCTTGCGAATGTAAGCGTTTCGGGGCCGCCTGTGTAGATTTGGGCGGCCCGGCATCTCGTCCGAGGCGCAGGGTATCGACGAGAGATGAGCACACAGGAGCGGAAGATGATGGAAATATTTCTATGGTTGTCGGTGGCACTGGTAGGTGCGGCGTATGCGATGCCGGCGGAGGTTGCATCGCGGCGGCCATGCCGGTGAGCGAAGTACGGCGTGGGGGCGTGGCAGGGGGTCAGGAACTTGCCACTTTGGCATAAGTTTCCCGGCTCGCGATAGCATAGGAGATCAGATGATCTCAGTATCCAATGTAACTATGCGCTACGGCGCGAAGCTGTTGTTTGAAGATGTAAGCGTCACCTTCACGGACGGACGGCGCTACGGTCTCACCGGGCCGAACGGGGCCGGTAAATCGACCTTTATGAAGGTGCTGACGGGCGAGCTGGATGCGCAGAAGGGCGTGGTCGTCCGCCCCAAGAAGTTTGGCGTCCTCAGGCAGAACCAGTACGAGTTCGATGCGTATCGCGTGATCGATACGGTCATTATGGGCAACAAGCCCCTGTGGGCGGCTCTGGAAGAGCGCGAGAAGATCTACAACAAGTCCGAGATGACCGACGACGACGGGATTCGGCTGGGAGAACTTGAAGGCATTGTCGGCGAAGAAGATGGGTATGAAGCCGAGCCGAACGCGGCGATCCTGTTGCAAGGGCTGGACATCCCGGACGAGCTGCACGATCGCAAGATGAGCGAGTTGCAGGGCGGGCAAAAAGTCCGGGTGCTGTTGGCGCAGGCGCTGTTCGGCAATCCCGACGCGCTGTTCCTGGACGAACCGACGAACTACCTGGATTTGGAATCGGTGCACTGGCTCGAGAACTTCCTGCTGCGCTACAACGGCACGGTGATTACCATCTCGCACGATCGGTACTTCCTGAACACGATCTGCACCCACATCGCGGATATCGACTACGAGACGATCATCACCTACACGGGTGGCTATGACGACATGGTGCTGCAGAAGACGCAGGTACGCAGCCGCATCGAAGGCCAGAACGAACAGCGTGAGAAGAAGATTGCGCAGTTGAACGAGTTCATCGCGCGCTTTTCGGCAGGCACGCGGTCTTCCCAGGTGAACTCCCGTAAGAAGGAAGTCGAGCGTCTGGCGACGACGGAACTGGCGAGGTCCAATATTCAGCGCCCGTTTATCAGCTTCCGGACGGAGCGGCCTTCGGGCAAACACCTGCTGGAGTTCAAGGGCGTCAACAAGAGCTACACGCAGCCGGACGGCAGAGTGGAGCATGTGATCAACGACTTCTCGAGCGCGGTGATGCGTGGGGAGAAGGTGGTGCTGGTGGGGCGTAACGGGCAGGGAAAGACGACGCTCATCAAGGCGCTGCTGGCGAACGGACCCGGTGTGGAGGAGACGGATGTCTCGATCGACTCCGGCGAGGTGAAGTGGGGACATGAGGCGCAGATCGGCTACTTTGCGCAGGATCACACCGCATCCATCCCCAAGGGCACGACGACGGCAGACTGGCTGCACAGCTACGACCCGAAGGCGTCGAAGGAAGACATTCGGGGCATTCTGGGGCAGATGCTCTTTCGCGGTGAAGAGGGCATGAAGAAGACCGAGGCTCTCTCGGGCGGCGAGGCGGCGCGGCTGCTGTTCTGCAAGCTGATGCTGCAGAAGCCCAATGTGCTGGTGCTGGACGAGCCATCGAATCACCTGGATCTCGAGTCGATCAATGCGCTGAACCAGGCGTTGCAGAAGTACGAAGGTACGGTGTTCCTGGTGACGCATGACCAGGACCTGATTGAAGAGGTAGGCACGCGTATCTGGCACTTCGAGGGCGGCCCGACGGACTTCCATGTCACGGACCATAAGGGCCCGTACGAGGAGTATCAGCAGCAATTGGCTATGGTCGCGAAGTAGCAAAGGGTTGACGTTCAGAGGCGTGATGAGGTGTAGCCCGGGCCTCCATAGGGAGGCACCGGGCTACACTTTTGTTCTTCGATGAAGCCGAACGTTGTAGGAGTGTGTAGACCACGGCACGTTACCGTCTGCTACCGTGGAAGGCAATGACGTCGAACACCCGCTACCGCCTGATCATGGTGGGGCCAATTCTGGTCGTGCTGTTGAATGTCTGGGTCGCTTCGCATGCGCTTGGGAAGCTTTTCGACGCGCAGAAATGGCTTGCGCATACACTCGAGGTGCTTACCCAGGCGGAGGCCACGACATCGGCCATGGGGTCGGCGAACAGCGCGGTTCGCGGCTATCTGTTGACGGGTTCCGAGCAGTTTGTCGCGCGCTACCATCAATCGGCAAGCGAAGCCCTGAATGACGTGGCCCGCGTGGCGGACCTCACCACGGACAACGTGAGCCAGCAACAGCGGATTGCGACATTGCGCCACCGGCTTGCTGTGCGCTTCGGCGTGCTGGATGCCGTGATCACGGTTCGCAGAGCACACGGGGAAAACCTTTCAAACGCTGCGCTGCGGCCAGCTCTGGCGAATGACAGCCCGGACGGCGGTGTCAGCGTGAGATACATGCTGACGCAGATACAAAACGAGGAAAGGCGCCTGCTGGCAGACCGCTACGGGCAGGCTCAGGCAGCCCGTCGCAACGTGGTGATCACCTTTGCCCTTGCCTCAGTCCTGGACTTGGCCCTGATCCTGTGGGCTTTTCAGCAGCTGATCGGTGCGAGTCGCGACCGGGAACAGCTGGCCCTTCGAGCGGCGCAGATCGAGACCTTAAACACCGAGCTGAGCGGCCTGAACGCCGAGCTGGAACAGCGGGTAGAACAGCGAACCAAGGAACTCGAGGTTTCCAACCAGGAGTTGCAGGCCTTCAGCTACTCTGTCTCGCACGATCTCCGGGCGCCCTTGCGAACCATCGATGGGTTCTCCCTGGCACTGGCGGAGGATTTTGCCGATGTATTGAACGCCGAAGGACGCGACTATATTCAACGGGTTCGTGGCGGCGTGCAGCGGATGGGAATGTTGATCGATGCCCTGCTGCAGCTCTCGCGCGTGACACGGTCCGAGCTGCAGCGGGAAGAGGTGGACCTGTCCAGTCTGGCCACTCTGATTTATGAAGAGCTGGCAACGAACGAACCGGGAAGAGACCTGGTGTTCCAGGCGGAACCGGGGATTGTTGCGGAGGCGGATCCTCGACTGATGCGGGTAGCCTTTGAGAATCTGCTCGGCAATGCAATGAAATTTACCGCCAAAACACCACAGGCGCGCATTGAGTTCGGGCAGACGGAGAAGGACGGCAAGACCGTATACTTTATCCGGGACAACGGGGCCGGTTTCGATATGCAGTATGTGGATCGGCTATTTACCGCATTTCAGCGGTTGCTCGGAGACCGCGACTTCAAGGGTTCGGGTATTGGCCTGGCCACGGTATCGCGCATTATTCGCCGCCACCACGGGACCATCTGGGCGGAAGGAGTCATCGGGGCAGGAGCAACGCTCTTTTTCACCCTGAACGCATAACCCACCCCCTTCTTTGCAATTGGCCGGAGCGCAGATCGAGATGAGTGAACAGATGATTTTGTTAGTGGAAGACGATCCGGATCACGAGGCGCTGGCCCTACGGGCATTGCGCAAGGCGAACGTGGCGAATGAGATCAAGGTAGCTCGGGACGGCGCGGAAGCCCTGGACTTTATGAAGGCCATTCTGGAGGGCAGAGAGAAGATGCCCCACCTCGTCCTGCTGGACCTGAAACTGCCCAAAGTGGAGGGACTGGACGTTCTACGCGCGATTCGTGCGTCGGACAAGACGGCACTTCTGCCGGTCGTGGTATTGACCTCGTCGGATGAAGAGCGCGATATTGTGGCGAGCTACCGCCTCGGCGTGAACAGCTACATCCGGAAGCCTGTAAACTTCAACGACTTTGCCGAGGCCACCAAGCAGCTCGGAATGTACTGGTTGTTGCTCAATCAATGTCCGCCGGCGCACTAATCCCAAGCCGCAAGCCGTTACGTGTCCTCGTCATAGAAGATTATGAGGAGGACGCCCTGCTGTTGCAGCGACACCTCGGCCGGGCCGGGTATGCGGTGGATGCGCTCAGGGTAGAAACCGCACAGCAGCTTGCCGATGCGCTCGGGGAACCACAGGCGTGGGATCTGGTGATTGCCGATTACACCCTGCCAAGTTTCGGGGCCCGTGATGCGCTTGCGTTGATTCAGGCCAGCGGTGCCGACCTGCCGTTCATCATCGTGTCCGGCACCATTGACGAGGTTTCGGCGGTGAACGCGATGCGCGCGGGGGCGCACGATTACGTCCTGAAGGGACATCTGGAGCGGCTGCTGCCCGCGATCGAACGGGAATTGAGCGACGCGGAACGGCGGCGTGAGCGGCTGCGGACCGAGGCCGAGCTGCGGCTTGCGCAACAGCGCTTTTCGGCCACCTTCAACCAGGCCGCTGTTGGGATGGCGCACACCAGCGTGGAAGGCCGGTTTGTTCTGGTCAATCAGCGCCTTCACGAGATGCTGGGTTTGCCCCAGCAACGGCTTCTCGCGTTGAGTCTGGAAGACTTTCTGCTGCCCTCCGAGCAGGGACTGGATGCCACCCTGCTTGCCGAGTTGCTGGCGGGCACGCGAAGCGGCTACCGCGTGGAGCGCAGTTTGCTACGCGCAGATGGGGCGACATTTCCGGCGCAATTGACGGTCTCTGTGTTACGCCACGACGGCGCTACCGGAGGACCGGAAACTACCCTGCTTTGGGTGGTAGAGGATATTTCGGCGCGCAAAGCGGCCGAGCGCGAGACCGCCGAACTGATGTCCAGGTTGATTAACTCCGAGCGCCTGGCCGCCGCGGGACGCATGGCCAACACGCTGGCGCACGAGATCAACAATCCCCTGGAAGCGTTGACCAACATCTTCTATCTGCTGCAGATGAACGAGCTTTCGCCTCAGGCGCAGGAGCTGGTGGGAATCGCTGCCCGGGAGT
>CAXTGN010000155.1:6197-9835 GCA_964243455.1 uncultured Acidobacteriaceae bacterium | reverse complement strand
TCTATGTCGTTTGCATGCAGGCTCTCACTCGCATTTCTTTCAGGGCGGAGCGTCAAGACCAAGAAGGGAACCCGGAGTTTGGTGACGCCTTCATCCAGGAAGTACGGAAGCCAGTGCATGGCTCCCGGCTGGCCGCACCGGACCGCCAAGTCTTCAAGAAGGGGCGCAAGCGCCAGAATCGCCTCGCGACTGTCCAGAATCAACAGGTTACGGCTAACCATCGGTATGCTCGTCCTAAGCAGGGGGAGCCTCGCGCGTACCTTTGCCCAGGAAGTTAATCGACTTCTAATCTTTAGAGAATAACGATTATGGGTCACGTGACTGACGGGATTTTTCCAGAGATCAGCTGCGAACACGACGTGTCACTGTTCTGGGCCGACCTCCTTCTCTATTGCCTGCCCGTAGATTGCTTGGCCGTACTCCAGTAGTGTCACCATTAATACACCGCCGCAGATGTTCCCTGCGACCGCCGGACCGAGCCACTCAAAATATTTCGACAAGGTAACCTGCCTTTCCAGTACGGAAGTAAGGACCTCGCCGGAACTGGCGATGCAGTGCGCGAAGCTTCCTGCGCCCACAACGAACGTCAGCAACCAGATCAGCGCTATCGATCCGGTAACGGAGTGCGATCCGGAGACCATCCACGCGGCGGTGGCAATGATCCAGCCCCCCATCACACCCGACCAGAAGACGGTGCTGGCAGGAACGTGCACCGCGTCCATTCCAAGCTGGGCGACGGCCCCGACGATCGGTGACGGGACCGCATGCGTTAGCGAGATAAGGCTAGCGAAGGCCAATGCGCCAAGGAGATTGGACGGAAGCACAATCGCCCAGAGCCGCAGCGTATTCCATAGCTGTCTCTTTTCTGCCAGTACAAGCGCAACCGGATAGAGCGTGTTCTCGGTAAAAAGCTGAGAGCGCCCCATGATCACCACAATGAATCCAAGCGGATACAGCATCCGGGAGAGAAGAAATGCCCTGGGTCCGGTACCAAGCAGGGCCAGCACAATGCCCACACCAAGCGCGGAAAAACCCATAAACATACCCCCGGTGAAACCGGAGACAGCGAGAGACACGCTTCGCCGCTTTAGTTCCTGCCTGGCATTGCGCGCAACCTGCTGGTAGATCTCCTCCGCACTCGGCCGCTGCAGGTTCCTTTGCGGAGCAGAGGTGTCCGGATCAGGTGGATGTATGGTGCTGTCACTGGCTTCCTGCTTGCCGGTGCCCTCTCCCGGCGACCTCTCGTCGTCGATGGAGTCCCTCTGCACTGCCGCAACTTCCCGGTCATTTGCCATGCGCCCTCGCTCCGTGTGGGTGAGATGCCCGACGCCTCGGGTAGCCGGGCACGGTTGCTAAAATCGGCCTATGCCTGTTGCCGCTGCGCTCGCCCCTGAGGTCCTTGCAAAGTACCAGCCCGTGATCGGCCTCGAGGTACACGTGCAGCTGCTCACGGCTACGAAGAACTTTTGCGGCTGCATAAACGAGTACGGCGGTGAGCCGAATACGCACACCTGCCCGGTTTGTCTTGGGCTGCCCGGGGCTTTGCCGGTGCTGAATCGCGATGCGGTGGAAAAGGCCGTGCTCGCGGCGAGCGCAATCGGCTGCCGCATCAACTCGACCAGTATCTTTGCGCGGAAAAACTATTTTTATCCGGATTCCCCCAAAGGCTACCAGATCTCCCAATTCGACAAGCCGCTGGCCGAGTTTGGCAGGATTGTGGTCTCCGATGCGGATGGCAGCCCGAAGACGATTGGAATCACCCGATTGCATCTGGAAGAAGATGCCGGTAAAAGTCTGCATGACGGTTTTGCGGACTCCGCGTCGCGCACCTACATCGACCTGAATCGCTGCGGCACGCCCCTGATCGAGATCGTCTCCGAGCCCGACATCCGCACCTCCGATGAGGCATTTGAGTACCTGACGCGGCTGAAGGAGATCCTGCTCTACACCGGCGTCTCCGACTGCAACATGGAAGAGGGTTCCCTACGTTGCGATGCCAACGTCAGCGTGATGCTGAAAGGCGCGGACAAGTTCGGCACAAAGGCTGAAGTCAAGAACGTCAACAGCTTCCGCTACATCCGCGCCGCACTGGAGTACGAGATTGAACGCCAGATTGGCGTCCTCGAGGACGGCGGCCGTGTTGTTCAGGAGTCCCGCTTGTGGAACAACGCCGAAGGGCGAACGTTTTCGATGCGCAGCAAGGAACAGGCGCACGACTACCGCTACTTTCCCGAGCCGGACCTGCCGCCCCTGGTCGTCGACGAGGCATGGCAGAAGGCGATCCTTGCCGCGATGCCGGAGCTGCCGGAGGCGCGTCGCGCTCGCCTCATCGCGGACTTCGGGCTGTCCACGCAGGATGCTGCCACCATCGCCACAGACCGTGCCTCTGCGGATCGATTTGAGCTCGCCGCCAAGCTGGCCAAGAATCCGCGCCGTGTCGCGGCCATTCTGCTCAGTGAGATCACCGCACGCCTGCGTGCCGCGGGGATCGAGAATTTCAGCCAGTCGCCGGTGACGCTGGAGGGGGTTGTTCTCGCAGCCGACCTCGCGGAGGCAGGAGAGATCAGCTCCAAACAGTTGAAACAGCTGCTGGATACCTGCTTCGCGGAAGGCCAGGATTTCGCGCGCGTCTACGACCGCGACAAGCCGCAGCAGATCTCTGACAGCTCAGCCATTGGGGGCATGATCGACCAGGTCATCGCGGCGAATGCGCCCCAGGTCGCTCAATTCAAAGGCGGCAAGCGGACGGTCGCCGCGTTCTTTGTGGGACAAGTGATGAAGCTCAGCAAAGGCCAAGCGAACCCCGCGCTGCTTAACGAACTCGTGGTCAAGAAGCTCGACGCACAGTAAGGTTCACCTGCTCTGGAGGCTGCCCATGAAGCTTGCCCGTCTCGCAGCCTTGCTTGTGGTCCTGTTTTCCCTGCGAGCTGCGGCTCAGCAACCGCTTTCAGCGATCCCATCCGACCCGGTCCCACGGCGCGGGGCCTGGAATTGTGAGGGTACATTTCGCAGCGGCAAGGTGCACAAGGCAGCCTTTACCACTGACATCACCCTCGGCGGGAAGTGGATGGAGCTTACAGAGCAGGATGTCGAGCCCGCCACGGGCTACCTTGCGAAGTACCTCATCGGCTATAGCAGCAGCCAGAAACTCCTGGTGGAGTTTGACGCCAACAACTTTGGAGCGTCTGTGTATACCAGTGCCGTTGGCTGGGTGAAGGGCGTGCTCACGATGACGTCCGCCCCGTCTACTGACGGGAAGGCACCGTACGCCGCTGACCGCTTCGTGTACACCCTGACCACGGCGGACAAGTTCACTATCGACTGGCAGATTGAGCGGAACGCCGGAGCGGAATGGGTGACGGCTGACCATCTCGCCTGCAAACACGCGTGAGACTTACCATTCAGCCCCACATGCGCCAGGCCTTATTTCGATACTCGACGAAAGTGCTTCCTCCGTAGTGGAATGGGTGGTGCCGTTCATCAAACTACCTGCTCCGCACGAGGTCTTCTTGCGTTCTGCTTCCTTTACCATCGCACTTTCGCTCGCGCTCGGAGCTGTTTCAGCTCCTGGCCAATATTCGCCGCCCGCGCCCCACACCAATGGTCCGCTTCCTGAGATCAAACGCATGCCCGGGGAT
>CAXTGN010000155.1:0-6187 GCA_964243455.1 uncultured Acidobacteriaceae bacterium | reverse complement strand
CAGGACGGGGCACTACCGCGATCTTTTCGCCGAAGCGGGACACCGGCCCGCAGAGACCCAGGCCAGAATCGAAAAGGCTTTCCAGCAGCTCTTTCATGGAGAGGCGCTGAGTGAGCGCGTGTACTTCGAAGCCGGCAAGAACGCGAACGGTTCACTCGCCTACATGACCGACTGGGCCAACAATGATGCCCGCACCGAGGGCATGAGCTACGGCATGATGATCGCCGTTCAGATGGATAAGAAGCGCGAGTTCGACGCGCTTTGGAACTGGTCGAACACCTACATGCTGATCACGGACCCGAAGAATCCGAACGTGGGATATTTCGGCTGGTCGATGAATACGGATGGATCGCCGCGGTCGACCGGCCCCGCTCCGGACGGCGAAGAATACTATGCGATGGCTCTCCTCTTTGCAGCGCGCCGGTGGGGCAATGGCCAGGGCATCTATGACTACCAGACCCAGGCCGAACGCATCCTGCGAGGCATGCGCCATCATCCTGTGCTGACGGAGACCGGGCCCTTCCGCATTCATCCCCAAGATCCGCCCTTTCGGTACGATCCCACGAAGTACACCAGTCCCAACACCACCGAACGCCTGCAGGCCGAGACGAACGTGAACCTCGAGTTGAAGGGCAAAGGCAAGACACCACCGCCGCCGCTCCAATGGCATGGCGGCAGTCAAGCCCGTCCGGAGACAGCAGGGCCGATGCTGGAGGAAGAACACACCATGGTGCGTTTCGTTCCGGACGTGGGGAATGGATTTACAGACGCCTCCTACCACCTGCCCGCGTTCTATGAGCTCTTCGCCCGGTGGGGCCCCAAGGAGGACCGCGATTTCTGGTTGAAGGCGGCAGATGTCAGCCGGGAGTTGTTCTATCGCGTGGTGGGCCCCTCTACCGGTCTCTCGCCTGACCGCAGCAACTTCGACATGAGCCCCATCGTGAACATGCGCGGAGAAGCGACGCCGTTCAGCTATGACTCGTGGCGTACTGCCAGCAACTGGTCGGTGGACTACAGCTGGTGGCACAAGGATGCGCGTGAGACCGAACTGAGCGACCGCATCCAGACATTCCTGATCAGCCGGGGAATCAGCACCTTCGCCGACCAATACACACTGGCAGGCAAACCCCTCTCGACGCGGCACTCGACGGGTATGGTCGCGGCAACCACCATTGCAGGATTGGCGGCGACGCCGGGCGAACATGAAAAGGCCTTTGCCGAAGAGCTCTGGCGCACGCCGATCCCGGTAGGCGACCAGCGCTATTTCGACGGCATGCTCTACCTGATGAGTATGCTGCACTGCAGCGGGAACTTCCGCATCCTCGACAGCGCCGGTCGTTGAACCTGCAGGAAGCAAAGTGGAACCGAAGTGCGTTGCTCTTCCTACCGCGCTGGATTGGGGGATGACACCGTGGAGAGGCGGCGTAGGATCAGGTCACACGGGAGGCGTTCATTCAGGGCGCCATTGTTCCGGGAACGCTAACCCAGAGCCCCCTGGCGAGGTGCTATGCACGAAGACTCGAAAGAATCCTTTGCTCCCGGCCTGGTTCCTGCTTTCCGTCCGGAGATGGCTTTCCCATACCTTACGGAAGACATGTTGGACCGGTTGCGCAGCTACGGTCACGTGGAGCAAGTCGGTCCCAAAGTGACGCTTTGGTCCCGAGGTCAACGGGATGTCGATTTGTTTGTGGTGCTGAAGGGCACTGTGGAGGTCTACGACCAGATTGGGGACCGTCCTCAGGCCATTGCTTCCTTCCATGATGGCCAGTTTTCCGGTGAGTTGGATCTGCTGAGCTCTCGCAGCACGCTGGTGGATGGCTGTACCGTAACCGATTGCACCCTGCTCCGCATCCCACGATCGGAACTGCAACGGCTGATGCGATCGGAAGGTGACATCGCCAACCTGATCATGCAAGCGACCATCTGGCGTCGGCTCGGCATCCTGCAGCGGGCTGAGGCCGGCATTGTTCTTGTGGGTAGCGGGACGGCTGCCGACACGATGCAGCTACAGCGATTCCTGACGCGCAACAACTACCCGCACCGGCTTCTTGAACCGACGGCGGAGCAGTACGCCAGCTCCGACGATTCCGAGTCCTCCGACGACCCGTACCTCTTGCCGGCTGTGGTGTTTCCCGACGGCCGTGTGATCCACCAACCCACGGTCCCCGATCTCGCGGACGAGCTGGGTATGACCGAGGAGCTGGATCCGAAGGCCATCTATGATCTGGCCGTCATCGGCGCAGGTCCCTCCGGTCTGGCCGCCGCGGTTTACGGGGCGTCAGAGGGTCTGTCCACGATTGTCATCGAAGGGATCGCCCCGGGTGGACAAGCCGGCACCAGTTCAAAGATCGAAAACTATCTCGGCTTTCCCACCGGGGTTTCAGGGCAGGAGCTCGCCAATCGTGCTCAGGTACAGGCGCAAAAGTTTGGCGCCAAGCTTGCGATCTCGCGGGATGCTACATGTGTGGATCAGCTTGGCGGTCTTCACCAGATCACGTTGGCTGGAGGAATCAAAGTTTGTGCGCGCGCGGTCATCATCGCTACGGGGGCGCAGTATCGCAAGCTCAACGTCCCTAACTTCGAGCGGTTCGAAAACCAGGGCATCCACTATGCCGCGACTGCTATGGAGGCACAGCTGTGCCGCAACAACGAGGTGGTTGTGGTTGGCGGCGGAAACTCCGCCGGGCAGGCTGCGGTCTTTCTTTCCGGCATCGCCCGCCATGTGCACCTGATCATCCGGGGGGCATCGCTCGTGGATAGCATGTCGCAATACCTCATCTCACGCATTGAGAACTCGGCACACATCACCTTACATACGTTCACCGAAGTGGAGCACCTGGATGGCGACCACGGTCTGCGCTGCGCTACGTGGGTGAATCGCAAGACGGCTGAGAGCACCACGCGGCAGATCTCCAGCATGTTCGCCATGATTGGCGCCGAGCCCAACACTGGGTGGCTCTATGGAACGCTAGCGCTCGATAAAAAGGGGTTCGTCGTCACGGGAACAGAAAGGGCGTTTGAAAATACCCGATACGCTACCAGCGTTCGAGGCATTTACGCCGTAGGGGATGTACGATCCGATTCTGTGAAGCGCGTGGCATCGGCCGTGGGTGAGGGTTCGGTGGTGATCTCTGACGTTCATCGATACCTTGCAGCCCATCCTGCCGTCGTGCCCGAGGCACATTCCACTTTGGCTGCGTTGCAGGCCGTCACGATCCCCGTGGCATAGAAGGTCTCCGCACACGGAGCCTGCTGTTCCGCTCTAGTTGCACACCGGTGGACCGCAAAGACCGCCGAGCGGGGCATCATAGGAAGATGCGCCTCACGCAGAAGCTGACCCTGCTCTCGGCCGTGCTTACCTGTGCAGGCTGCCGGTCGCGCAGTGTTGTCCCGCAAGGGCCTATGCCGCCCAACACCATCCTGCTTTCGGAGATGATGCGAGAGCTTTCTGCGGAACCTGGCTTCACTGAAGCTTTGCTTCAGCAACTCGACGGAGCCAAGGCGACGAACGGCAAGAAGGGGCCCGCTCTCCTAACCCCGCGGCTGATTGACGAACTACGAAAGCGCATCCTGGGCAAGGACTGGCAAGGTCTGGATCGCTTCCCCGGCTGGACGATGCGGGAGATCAACCCAACTGTTCGCGTTGCCGACAAGCTTGTGGGTAAGGACCCCACGCTGGAAGGCCTAAGTGCTGTACATCCTGGGGCACCTGCACCGTCCGTAAGTGATCGTCAGGCGAGAATCTTCCTTGATCTTGGGCCTTTCGCTCTTGATCAAGTGCGGGCCGTCTCGCTGGACAAGGCTTCAGATTGGCCGGCTTTCACAACAGCAGGGATCGTTACATCGTTCGGAAAGGACGTTGTACGCGGGGATGGCCCAAGCGATCTCGCAAAGGAGCATCCGGAGTCGCAGCAACTGGCCGATGTTTTGAATCGCCTCAGTGCGAACGGGCTGGATGGAGCCAGGCCCTTCACGGCAATCTCTGGGGACCATAAGGCGTCCACTCCAGAGGCGTTGATCGAGGCTCTTCTCGCGAGCGGTCACACCATCACCGTCACGGACTCGCGTTACTTCGCGAACTTCGGCCACCTGCACTACAAAGGCCGTGATGTGATGATGCCCTTCTGGATTGACACGCAAATCGCCGTCCCAGGTAGCGGCGGTTTGTTTCATCGTTCGCGTCCACTGCTGGTTCCTGTATCGCACGCCGAGTACGAGTGGCATGTTCGAGGACCGCACGTGAACGCTGACGTAAGTCACTACTTTGGTGTGGACGGCAGGGCCGAATGGCGAACGATGGATACACTCGACCAGGCCTGGGTTCTGAAGCGCGATGCCCACACGTACACCGGGGCGCAAGCCCTGGAGGTAACGAGGCTCATCGGCCTGATCACGCTGGCCTACATGCATCAGCATGCACAAAGGCCGACACTGGCGTTTGGCGGCTACTACACACTTGGTGTCTGTCAGGATCCCGTATCGGCGATTGAGACCAAGCTGACAGGCAGGTCCACGCTCTTTCCCAACACGGCGGACAGCCGACTCTTCGACGATGCGCGAGATAGTGAAGTGAATGCTCTTTTCGCCACGATCCCCACAGCTCGCCCAGCTGCTGCGCCCGCACCTGACCGCATCTTCGGTTCATTGCCGGCAGACCCAGGAGAAAACAACAGCTTTCCTTCAATCGGCATTCCGGGGCTTGCGAATGACCTGAGCGCGAGCTATGCCGCATGGAAGGCCGGCAAACTCCATCGCACGAGATCCGGAATTCGCTTCGATCTCCTCGTTTCCCTTGCAGTCTTGCTTGTCGCGGTAGGCGGTGCAACCTCGATGCGCCTGCGCAGAACACAGGATACGAAGTCTTCGTAGGGTGAGAGATTGGTGCAACGAAAACGGTGCAAGCCGTGCTCCAATGACGCGGGAGATTGATCCTATGGCAACCGCGAAAAAGAAGTCGGCAGCGAAGAAGGCGACGGCCAAGAAGTCAGCGAAAAAGAGCGCAGCCAAGAAAGTCGCAGCCAAGATTCCGGCGAAGAATACGAGCGCAAAGAAGACGAGCGCAAAGACGAGCGCGGGTAAGAAGAGCAGCGGTCGCAAGTACGGACCAAGGGCCAGCGAAGACGTTCGCGAAGAGATGCATGAGATGAAGCGCGGGCAGTTACGTATGGGCAGATCGGGGAAGAAGGTGACGAACCCGAAGCAGGCAATCGCCATTGGCCTCTCGAAGGCTCGCCGTGAAGGTGGAAAGGTTCCACCGAATCCACGAACGGGGCGCTAAGCCGGAGGGGGCTGCGCGTCGTTTGCACCTGCGGCCAGGACGGCATCCGCGATGGCTGCGGCCTCCCGTGTTGCCTGGAAGTCGTGCACGCGCAGAATGTGCGCACCGGCGAGTACCGCGGCCACATTGCCCGCGAGGGTGGCGTCGCGGCGGGTGACTCGAGGTAGATCCCCAAGCTCCGCATTGTTCTGTATGGATCGTACGGCTTCGCCTAGGAAACCTTTCCGTGACAAGCCCACGAGCAGCGGACGCCCAAGCTGGTGAAGCGATCCAAGCTCAGCGAGGAGCGCGAAGTTCTCGAGGCCCAGCTTGCCGAAGGCGAAGCCGGGATCGAGCACGATTGCCTGCGTGGGGATGCCACTCATCTCTGCCAGCGCTAGACCTTCGATCAGGCCGCTGAAGACGTGGCGCAGCATCGCCTCGCGGCCCTGACGGGGCAGACGACCCCACTCCGGCGGGCGGCCACGCGTGTGCATCAGCACCAGGCCGCATCCGGTCTCGTGAACGGCGCTGGCCATTCCGCAATCCCATTGCAGACCCGATACGTCGTTGATGATTTCAGCGCCGAGTTCCGCCGCAGCAAGCGCCGTGGCGGCGTGGTAACTATCGATCGAAACTAAGGCGTTGGGCCGCTCGCGGAGTAACGCTTCGAGAACAGGAAGCAAACGCGCCTGTTCTTCCTCCGCAGTGATGGGTTGCGCGCCGGGCCGGGTCGACTCCGCACCGAGATCGAGTATGTCCGCGCCGCCGTCGGCGAGACGGCAGGCCGCTTCCACGGCTGCCTCGACACCGCTTTCGGACAGACCGTCCCCCGAGAAGCTATCCGGCGTCAGATTTATGATCGCCATGATCTGCGTCCGCTCTCCAAGAGGTAGCATGCGAGTCCGGAGTTGCCAATCAAAGCGAGGG
>CAXTGN010000154.1:0-9835 GCA_964243455.1 uncultured Acidobacteriaceae bacterium | reverse complement strand
AGAACGGCGGGGCGTTGGTGATCCGCGAGATCGTGCCGCTGGGACCTGTCGCGGTGGAGGGCTCGGTGCATGTGGGGGATCGCCTGCTGGCCGTGAACGGCACGCCGATCACGCCGGCGACGAATCTCGATGAGCTGCTGGAGGACGGGCCCGGCAGGCGGGTGGTGTTGACCGTGGCGCCGGGTGGCGATGCGGCCAAGAAGCGCGACGTGGTTGTACGACCGGTGACGTTGCAGGTGGAGTCTGGGCTTCTCTACCGGGCGTGGGTGGAGAGCCGGCGGGCGTATGTGGACAAGATCTCCGGCAGCAAGCTGGGCTATGTGCATATCGCGGCGATGGGCGATGCCGATTTGGCGCAGCTTTACGTGGATCTGGATGTGCTGAACCAGTCGAAGAAGGGCGTTGTGGTGGATATACGCAACAACAATGGCGGGTATGTGAATGGGCGCGTAATCGATGTGTTTACGCGCAAGAACTACCTGATCGGAACGCCGCGGGATGAGTCGGCGATGCCGATGCGGCAGGCCCTGGGACAGCGCGCGCTGGGGTTGCCGACGGTGCTGGTGACCAACGAATCGACGCTGTCGGACGGTGAGGACTTCACGGAGGGCTATCGCACGCTGGGCTTGGGTAAGGTGGTCGGCACACCGACTGCTGGGTGGATTATCTTTACCGGCGCACAGCGGCTGATTGATGGATCGGCCGTGCGGGTTCCCGGCGATCGCATCAAGGACACGCGCGGGCAGGATATGGAGATGCATCCGCGGCCTGTGGATGGGCGAGACGGAGACAGGGGCCGATGTGCAGTTGGAGAAGGCTGTGCAGACGCTTACCGGAGAGTTGAAGTGAGATCGTCTTTCCGGCTGTCGGCGTCCCACCGCCATAAGCCTCCGCTATGCTTCAGGCGGAGGCTTCTTTGTCTGTTCAAGGAGTGTTCGACGCGACGGCGGCGACTTATGATCCGGCTCGCCGCAAGCTGATTCCCCCGTTTGATCGGTTCTACGCGGCGGCAGTAGAGCTGCTGCCGACCAAAGCTGAGCGGGTGTTAGAACTTGGCGCGGGTACGGGATTGTTCTCTGCTTTTCTGCGGCAACGTATGCCCGCGGCGCGGCTGTACCTCATCGATGTCTCGGAGCCGATGCTGGCGAAGGCGCGTGTGCGGTTGCAAGGAGATGCATGGGTGACGATGGAGGTCAGGGACTACTCGGTTGTACCGCTGCCTTCGGGGCAGGACGTGGTAGCGTCAGCATTGTCGATTCACCATCTGGAACACGAGGCGAAGCGCGAGCTGTTTGCGCGGGTGTTTGAGGCGCTGGCTCCCGGTGGAATCTTTGTGAATGCTGACCAGGTAGCCGGGCCGACTGAGCCGTTGGAAGCCGCGTACGTGGCGCGTTGGCTCAGTGCGGTACGGGCCTGTGGCGCTTCGGAGCAGCAGATTGTCGAGTCGATGTATCGACAGCGGGAGGATCGGCGAGCGCCTGTGGAGGATCAGCTCGCGTGGCTGCGGGATGCCGGGTTTGCCGATGTGGATTGCTGGTTCAAGGATGGGTCGTTTGCGGTGTTTGCGGCGCGGCGTGCTGTGTAAGCGAGCGGGATGCCGGGTGCACCCGCTCGCCTCCGGGTTAAAGCGCCGCGGTGCCGGGCTCGAGCTTGACCTTTAGCCAGCCGTGGTCATGCTTGTCGAAGTGGCGATAAGCGTCGATGGCCGAGGCTACGGGAACCTTCTGGGTAAAGAACTGCTCGGGGTGGATAACGCCGGAGCGAACGAGTTCAATGAGACGCGGAAGGTACTTGCGGTGGTTGCAGTTGCCCATGCGCAGGGTGATGTTCTTGTTCATGGCCATGCCGATCGGGAAGGTCTTCAGCGGCGGTGGGTAAACGCCGATGATGGACATGGTGCCGGCCTTGGCTACCGACTCCACACCCCACTCAAGCACCTGCGTGGGCGCGCCGCCGACCCACCACTTTTTCTTCTCGGCTTTGCGGATGTCAGGGGCGATATCGCCCATCTCGCCTTCGAACTGCTTGAGCATCTTGGAGCTGGAGTGCTTGGCGCAGGTTGCGTCCACGCCGACGGCATCGATGACGCGGTCCGGACCGGAGCCGAAGGTGAGTTCGTGCAGCACCTTGACGGGGTTTTCCGCGCTGAAGTCGATGGTTTCTGCGCCGTGCTTGCGGGCCTCTTCAAGGCGTGAGGGGACCTGGTCGATGGCGAAGACGCGGCCGGCGTTCATGTGCTGGGCGCAAGCAATGGCCATCATGCCGACAGGACCGCAGCCGAAGATGGCGACGGTGTCGCCGGGGCGGATCTCGGCCATCTCGGCGGCCTGGTAGCTGGTCGGCAGGATGTCGGACATCATGATGGCCTGGTCGTCGGTGATTTCCTCGGGAAGCTTGAGAAGGTTTACCGCCGCATACGGCACACGGGCGTACTCGGCCTGCAGACCGTCGAGGCCGCCTGCAGCCTCCGGTCCGCCAAAGAAGACGGTGCCGCCAAGCGGACCGGCCTCATTCATGCGGTTGCATTGCGAGTAGAAGCCGGCGCGGCAATAGTTGCAGGAGCCGCAACCGAGCGTGGAGGGGATGATGACGCGGTCGCCGGGACGGAAGTTGCGGACGGCCTTGGCGACAGCTTCCACCACGCCGATGCCCTCGTGACCAAGGATGCGGCCGGACTTCATACCCGTGAACGTGCCGCGGATGAAATGGAGGTCCGTCCCGCAGATGGCCGAGGAGGTGATGCGGACGATGGCGTCGTTGTCGGACTTGATCTTGGGCTCGGAGACGTTTTCAAGGCGAACATCGCCTACGTCGTGCCAGACTACTGCTTTCATGGGTGGCTCCTGAAGGGTTGGGCGTACGGAAGGGTGCCGCCGGCGAAACGTGCTGCCAGGCTGCGTGTGTCTCGCCTGTTTTGTGATGCCGCAAGCGATGGCGGCGTTTGCGACCGGGCGGGGCTCGAACCGTCTAATCTAGAGTCAGAGGGCCAGAGACGCATGAAGCTCACGCGATATACGAAATTTACGGGCGACCTTTCCACGAGCTTCGACCTCGAAGACCTGATGGAGGCCCTGAGCGACTTTTTTCTGGATTCCGGCTTTCAGGATCCGTACTCGCAATTCCAGAACTCGGGCGACAACTCGATGCAGGATCTGCGCGAAGCCGTGCGGCAGGCCCTGGATGCGGGCGATTTGCTGGATGAGGACGCGCAGGAGAAGTATGAGGAGCTGCCCGAAGAGGGCAAGCAGGAACTCGTCGAAAAGATCATTCAGCGCATGAAGGACGAGGCGTTTCTGAATGCGGAAGATCCGTCCGAAGGTCAGGGACAGAAGGGCGGGGGGCAGACAGAGGACGCGCGCTTCGAGGTGACCGACAAGGGCATGGACTTCCTCGGCTTCAAGGCGCTCCGCGACCTGCTGGGACCTCTGGGCAAGAGCTCGCTGGGGCGGCATGACACGCTGTTCGAGGCGGCCGGTGTGGAGACAAATGGGTCGTCGAAGCAGTATGTGTTTGGCGACTCGTTGAACCTGGATATTGGGCAGACTCTAAATTCTGTGTTCGCCCGTGAGGGCGCGCCGGATGGCTCGGGCACGATCAATTTGGAATACGGCGATCTGTATGTCCAGCAGGCGGACTACCAGAGCTCGTGCGCGACCGTGGTGCTGCTGGACTGTTCGCATTCAATGATTTTGTACGGCGAAGACCGGTTCACACCGGCAAAGCGCGTCGCCATGGCGCTGGCGCATCTGATTCGCACGCAATACCCGGGCGACCAGATCAACCTGGTGTTGTTTCATGATTCCGCGGAGGAGATTCCGATCTCCCAGCTGCCGCGCGTGAAGGTGGGGCCGCACTATACGAACACGCGTGAAGGTTTGCGGATCGCGCAGAGGATTCTGCGATCGTCCGGTAAAGACATGAAGCAGATTGTGATGATCACCGACGGCAAACCTTCGGCGCTGACGATGGAAGACGGACGCATCTACAAGAACGCCTTCGGTCTCGACCCTCTTGTGATCTCGGAAACACTTGAAGAGGTTGGGCGCTGCAAGCGGGCAGGCATCATGATCAACACGTTCATGCTTGCGGACGACTTTCAGCTGGTGCAGTTCGTGCAAAAGATGAGCGCGATGTGCCGTGGAAAAGCCTACTTCACAACACCAGAAACGCTTGGCAACTACCTGCTGCAGGACTACATGACGCGCCGCTCTAAGATGGTGAACTAGTGTTGGTGGAAGCGGTGCGGGTAGGCGGCAGGCTCGTACCTACGGCCCTCGCTCTGGTAAATACTGGGGTCCTTCGGCTACGCGCTTTGCGCTTCGCTCATGACGATGCTTGTTGTTCGCACCTGCATCTGAGGACGTGATGGCTGATCGTCAGGCGTATCTGCGCCGTGCCCGCCACTGGATTGCGAACCGTGGTTGGCGCGGCTTCCTGCAGGAGCTCTGGTATCGCGGATGCTTGATCATCCAGGGGAAACCAGTACCTGGGCGGGAGAACGGCAGCTCGGCGCCGCATCCCTTCGATGTCCAGTACGGCGTAGATACGGACGGCTTAGTGTGGGGCGAGTCGCTCGACCGCCCGAGCAGCGAAGATGCAGCGTACTGGGCTACGGGGTACTACGGGATATCGCCTTCAGCATTTACCGGAGCGCTCAGCCGGCTTCAGTTGGACTGGTCTCGCTTTACCTTTGTCGATGTCGGGTGTGGCAAGGGACGTGCGCTCCTGCTGGCTTTGCGTTTTCCTTTTCGTCGCGCACTGGGCATTGAGCTTTCCGCCCCACTGGTCGCCGTGGCCCAAGCGAATCTCCAAAACTTTGCTGCACCGTGGAGAAGCGCGAACGTGCCCGTTGAAGCCATTGCGGGCGATGCGACTACCTCGCCCGTACCGGACGGGCCCGTGCTGCTTTTCCTGTACCACCCCTTTGCGGCTCCGGTGATGAAGCGTTTTCTGGCCCATATCATGGAGGCGGCTCAACAGGAGAAGCGGGCGGTGTACCTGCTGTATGCCAACCCTGAGCTTGGGGCCATGGTGGCGGCCACACCCGGGGTAAAGTGGCTCTGGAAAGAGAATTTTGCACTCACACCGGAAGAGGGTGCGGCAGACCGCTTTGGATCGCATGGTGAGCAGTTCAATGCGTACCGGATCGATACGGCATTGCTGTAAGCTGGCAGCCGATCCCTTCCTGCATTGGCAAGCTCAGGACACGTCGAAGCCCCGTGACCTGCCGAACGCTCAGGCTTGTCTATCGCGCCAGACGCGGTAGAGTCCCCACGCCGCGGCTGTGCAGTTATCCATGATGCGGCCGTCGAGGAGCATGGATTCAAACTCCTCCACCGTAATCCGATGCACCGTCATGTCCTGCTCCTCTGGATCGCGGTCGTGCTCACCCTGCGTGAGCCCTTCCGCGAGGTAGACGTGCTGTACCTGATTCATGACACCGTACCCGATCCAGAGCTTGCCGAGGGATGTCATGCGGGCTGCACGCAGGCCCGTCTCTTCACTCAGCTCTCCACGGGCCATCTGCTCCGGATCTACGTCGGGCTCCTCCCATCCGCCTTGGGGAAGCTCGAAGTAGGTTTCCGCTACCGTGTAGCGATACTGGCGCACAAGCCAGATGAAGTCGCCTTCTGGCGTGTGCTCCAGCGGGATAATGATGGTGGCAGGATCTTTATCGACAACACCGTAGATCCCACGCACTCCGTCCCCTCGCTCGATCACGTCTTCACGCAGACGCGTCCAGGGATTGCGAGATACCTCACGGCTGCTGATGGTTTTGATCGACACGCTAACCCCCTGCGCCGATGCTATGGGAGCAAGGCTTCATCGTGTAAGAATCGCCAGGCTGAGCTTCGGTAGCTGGACACTTTTGCCATTTGTCTTCACCTCGGGCCGAGAGGAGAGCCGGAGTGTTTCCCCTTCCAGCAAAGGGCATTCCATTGCAGCTTCGCCAAGGTACATCAGCACGCGCACGGAGCCGCGGCGCATGTTGAGGCCTTTGCCGTCGGCAGCTCACTTCCATGTGCCCGAAATCGCCGTCATTCAGATCGACACTGCTGCGCCGGAGCCGAATGAGATCTTTCACCCATTGCAGCATCTCCGCATGCCGGTCTCTATGTAGCTCACTCCAGTTGAGTTTGGAGTCCGTAAAAGTCCTAAGGACTTCGGGATCGGGGATCTGCGACTCATCCCAGCCGAAAGCTGCGAAGTCCCGCTTGCGGCCTTCCGAAACGAGCCGGCGCATCTCTTCTTCTTCGTGATCGGCGAAATAGAGGAATGGGTTGGAGGCGGCGAACTCCTCCCCCATCCAAAGCATCGGGATGAATGGCGCAGTGAGCACCAGACCAAGCGCGACCTTGGACGCTTCCATCCCAACAAGGTGCTCCAGACGCTCGCCGGTGGCGCGATTGCCCACCTGATCATGATTCTGGATGTATCCCAGAAAGTGGTGTGCAGAGAGCCCTTCAACGGGTCGACCGTGCGTGTGCTGGCGAAAGCGGGAGTATTTGCCGTCGTAGACGAACGCACCCCTGATGGACTTTACAAGATCGTCCATCGAGCCGAAATCATCGTAGTAGCCACGACCGGGATCGCTCCACAGGAGAGTGAAGAGCGCGTGGTGAAAGTCGTCGCTCCATTGCGCGTCCATGCCATACCCATGCGCCTCAATAGGTCGAACGAACTTGGGGTCATTCAGGTCGCTCTCGGCGATGAGCACGAACCGCTTGCCGAGCAACGTGCCAAGTCTTTGGACCTCGGAGGCGAGCTGCTCCATGAAGTGCACTGCGGAGCGATCAATATACTCATGCGTTGCATCGAGGCGCAGACCGTCGCAGTGGTAATCCCTTAACCACATCAGGGCGTTGTCAATGAAAAAGCGCCGAACCTCGTCGCTGCCACCTTCGTTGAAGTTGACCGCCGCGCCCCAGGGTGTGTGGTACTTGTCGGTGAGATACGGGCCGAACCGGTTTGTGTAGTTCCCCACCGGGCCGAAGTGGTTATAGACGACGTCGAGTATGACAGCAAGGTTTTTCGCGTGACATGCATCCACGAAGCGCTTGAAACCGTCCGGCCCACCATAAGGCTCGAAGACGGCGAAGAGCAAAACACCGTCGTAACCCCAGCCCCGATCGCCGGCAAACTCGTTGATCGGCATGACCTCAACGTGAGTGATACCGAGATCTACGAGGTGATCGAGGTACGGGATCGCGCTGTCGAAGGTACCTTCCGGGCTGAAGGTACCGATATGCAGCTCATAGAGGATGCCACTGGAGAGTGGCGGCGTGTGCCAGTGTTTGTCCTTCCAGGCGAAGGCGCTCTGATCGTACACGCGGGACGCACCGTGAACGCCCTTCGGCTGCCAGCCGCTGCGTGGGTCCGGATATGCGGTGGTGTCATCATCCACGAGATAGGCGTAGTCGGTGCCGGCCTCAACGTTCTCAACGCAGAGGTTCCACCACCCGCGGTCGCCGGACTGCTGCATGGGTTGCGGTTCGCCGCCGTTCACTTGTAGACGCATCGTATGCGCCCGCGGCGCCCATACCTTGAATTCGTACATTTACTCAACCTTCTAGCGTTCTTGGGTACATCTGCTTCCTGCTGGCGCTAAGTGGAACGGACCAGCAGTGCCACGGGAAAGCTGTTCAGCAAGGCGTGCGCGCTTTGTTGCCCAGCGGGGTACTCTTCCTTCGTGAGCACGTTTGTCCAGCGGCCCTCAGGCAGGCGTAACGAAGCATCTGGCACTCCAGCTTGCTGCATCCAGCGTGGAACCACCGTGATGAGATCTTCGCCGCGCCTGAAGGCAAGGAGGCGCTCTGTTTCGCTGCCCGAGACTTCGATCGCCGTGTAGCCCGCATCCTTGCCGAACCATTCCGGGTGCTGCTTGCGGAGGTCAAGCGCGCGGTGAACGAGCCATAGCTTGGGCAGCCCTTCGTCTATGCGCGCCATGATCTGCGCGGCATCGAGAGCTTCGAGCTCATCCAGAAGCCGTGAGCGAAGAACGTAATCTACGGGACGCCGGTTGTCGGGATCCACCAGCGACAGATCCCACAATTCCCCACCCTGGTAAAGATCAGGCACGCCCGGAGACGTGTGTTTGAGCAAGGTCTGCGCGAGCGAGTTCACACGACCCGCATAGGTGATCGCTGTCACGAACTCTTCCAGGCCACCGGTAAACGCTGAGTCCTTCAGGAGCTTCTCCTGGTAGGCATTCAGCGCATCCTCGTACTCGGCGTTGTTGCTGGTCCATGTGGTGCGGACCTTCGCCTCACGCATAGCCTTTTGCATGTAGGCCTTCAGGCGGTCGATCGTGATGGGCCACGCCCCTACGAGCGTTTGAAACAGAAACCATTCCGTTCCCGGATCGACCGCCTCACCCTTATATCCGGCGGTCATCTCGTGCCACTGTGAAGCTTTTTCGGCGAACTGATCTGGAATCTCGCTCAGCACGGAGAGACGCTCACGCACGTCGTCGGCGCGCTTGGTGTCATGCGTGCTCAGCGTGAGCATGGTGTAAGGGAACGTCCGCTGGACGGTGCTGTTGTAGTGGTGAAAGTCTTCCGGCCTGAAGCCGCTGCATGCCGGATTGCCGCCCACCTCATTCAGCGCGGTCAGGCGGTTGTAGCAGTAAAAGGCGGTGTCTTCGACGCCCTTCGCCATCACAGGGCTCGTGAACTGTTGGAAACGAT
This sequence comes from uncultured Acidobacteriaceae bacterium, assembly GCA_964243455.1. Classification (GTDB taxonomy): domain Bacteria; phylum Acidobacteriota; class Terriglobia; order Terriglobales; family Acidobacteriaceae; genus Granulicella. Next base: position 1,148 of record CAXTGN010000154.1, on the reverse strand, counting down.
AAAGGAACTCCGCTTCCTTTTCCCCGGCGACGTTGCCAAGCAGCACCTCGCTCATGAAATCGAAGAGTTGGCTATCGATATCAGTGCGATTATTTTTGGCGCACTCGGCGGCTTTGGCGATGATCCCGCGGTCTTCGTCTGTGATCTCTTTCCGTTGAGGCACCACATAGGTGCGATAGATCGAGAAGCAGGAAGCAAACTCGCGGATGGCGCGGCGGATCTCGGCACGAGTGAAGTCACGGTAGTCGCGGTTGTCCTCACAGATTTCAACGAACAGACTGGCCAACCGGTTCACGTCGGAGCCAAGGGCTTCCTGCGTGACATTGAGCTTCTTATCATGAGCTGTGACAGGGAACGTTGTTTGATCTCCCGTGAAGTTGCAGTAGTGCTCGCCGAGTTTGATCAGGCCTTCAGGCTGAACCAGGAGTCCCAGGACCTGGTTCATGAAGTCGTAGCCACTGGTGCCCTCAATGGGCCAGTTCTCACGCAGCCACTCACCCGGCTCAAGGATCTTCTCGCCGATGATCCAGGCCTCCGGAGCGGCCTTGCGCAGGCGATCGAAGTACTGCAACGGATCGCGGAGACCGTCCGGGTGATCCACCCGGAGACCGTCGATCACCCCTTCTTTCACCCACTTCAGGATGAGCTCATGCGTCTCTTCAAAGACGTATTCGCGCTCCATCCTTACACCAATCAGGGTGTTGACATCGAAGAAGCGCCGGTACCCGAGTTGCTGATCGGCTGTCTTCCAGTATGAGAGACGATAGCTCTGTTGCTGAAGCAGTTCATCCAGCGCATCCGGACTGGCATTCATCTCTTCGATGACGGTGTCGATTTCCCTGCAGGTCGCACCTTCTTCGAGACACACCCGGTTCAACAGGCTGAACAGCACGCGTTTATCGCGGTCCCGGGCATTCAGCTTCCAGCGGTCCCACTCTTCCGCGGATGGCAGGCGGCCGAAGCTGGCGGATAGAAAACGCAGCGTGTCACTGCCGACGCGGTCGGCCGCTTTGAAAAGGATGAGGGGCAGCGTTGTCGGTGAGATCGGTAGTGACTGCTCGGAAACCTCGACGGTGAAGGTTGAGCCCTGGCGCTTGATCTTCACGCCGCCGGAGCGCAACACGCGGCCATACTGATCGCCCAGAATG
>CAXTGN010000153.1:0-9935 GCA_964243455.1 uncultured Acidobacteriaceae bacterium | reverse complement strand
GTCGGAGGTCAGTTTGGCCCCGCTGGAGCGGTCGGAGACCATGTCCCCGATGGGGGAGCCGTCGCCTTTGGCGCCTTCCTGCAGACGATGCAGCCGCCTCCAGGCGGAGGTGAGCCCTTCCGCGATAGGAACTTGGCCGTTGGGCCGTGGAGCCCGCAGGTAGGCGGTGACGAGCGGCGGGTAGTGACTCTCGGCATTCGGTTGTTTGTCCAGGATCTCGGCCAGCATGTTGTAGGGCGAGCGTACCGGTTGTTTTCCACCCCCGGCCTTCAGCTGCACGCCCGAGAGCACAAGCGAGGTGCCGCCCGCGGCTGCCTGGAGCGCCGTTCCGGCATGGTTCAGGCCATGGGTGAGTTGCATGGCGGAACCGGCTGCTCCCAACGCTCCGCTCGCGGCGAAGGTGATCAGGTTGAGCGCGTTGGCCTGGCGCTGATTGTGAATTTGCAGCACATACCGGTCTTCGCTGGCGTAGGAGGCTTCGGTGTCTATGCGGCCAAGGGCTGAATCGATATCGAAAGAGGCGGAGAGAAGGCGCATGAGGATCGTCTGCCGTACGAGCAGGGCAGCGGTTCCGTTCGGATCTCCCTGATCTGCGGCTCCCAGCTTGGCGAGCAGGGGATCGAGACCCAGCGCCGCTCGCACCTCCGCCGACAGGGGTGGCTGTTGCACGGGGACGGTGAGCACCGGCGAGACCTGGGCTCCCATCAGGAGACTGCAGGAGAACAGCAGAGCGGCAAGAGCGGGGAGTCGCATAGATGACCGTAAGACGCGGGCAGAACGGGGCTGAAGGCGAACAGGGATGAACCAGAAGAGTAAACAGAGGGTTCGTGCTGCCCTTTAAGTTTTCCCGGTTAGCCGAACACCCTGGCTAAAGAAGGCTTCAGCTAGCCTGGGGGCCAGCCCATGGCGCGGCCCCCGAGGATGTGCACGTGGAGATGGTCGACGGTCTGACCGCCGTCGGGACCGGTGTTGACCACCAGCCGGTAGCCGTGGTCGAGGTGTTGCGCACGAGCGATCGCCCCGGCTTCGGCAAGCAACTGGCCGAGCAGCGCGGCGTCTTCGGGCAGGGCGTGGGCATGGGAGGCGATGTGCCGTTTGGGGATCACGAGGACGTGTACGGGTGCCTGCGGATGAATATCCGCGAACGCCAGGACTTCGTCGGTCTCGTGGAGGCGTTTCGCGGGGATGGCCCCTGAGACGATCCTGCAAAAGAGGCAATCCGGGGTCTGGTCGGCCATGACGTTCATGGTAACGCCAGCCTTCCGTCAGGGCTTCGGGAAGTACTTCGGCGCGAGAAGGGGCGCCCACGGGTCGTAGGCATGGGCGAACGCCGCGCGGCGGCCGATGGCAGGGTGGCTATCGCTCCAAAACTCCATGAAGAGATTGGGGTTGGGCACCACGAAGCTGTTGCTGCCAAGCAGATCGAAGGCGGACCGGGCGATCTCCTGCGGGTTGTCGACGAGGCCGTGAATGGCTTCCTGGCCGTAAACGTCGGCGGCGTGCTCCTGGGTGCGGCTGAGGGTATTTGCCACGGGCTGTGCCACGGTGCTGAGCAGGGCGAAGGCGAAGAACAGCACGGCGAGGGTTCCCCAATCGGCTTCGGACGGAATGTCCCATGCACCGCCGAAACGACGCAGGCCCCAGCGCACGAGGTGGTAGCCAAGAAAGAAGGAGATCAAGAGGCCGACGATCAGCAGCATCACGCCGCGAAGCACGTGGCCCAGGACGTAGTGGCCGCTCTCATGCCCAAAGATGAACAGCACCTGATCGGGCGTGCCTTTCTGCAGCGAGGTGTCCCAGACGACGACGCGCTTGGACGAGCCGAAGCCGGTGACGTAGGCGTTGAGCGTGGTGACCTTGGCGGAGGCCTTCATGAGAAACATCCGCTCGGGCGGGATGTCCATGTGGCCCTTGGCCACAACCTGTTCGAGGCGGGTGACGAGCTCGGGATGGGATCCCTGCAGCGGTTCGAACTTGTTGAAGAGCGGATCGAGCAGGTAGGGGGACAGGTAGATGAAGAAGAGAAGAAGCGGCGTGACCACGGCCCAACCGACCAGCCACCAGGAACGCGGCAGCTTGCGAATGAGCCACATGAGCAGGGCAAAGAAGAGGAAAACGCCAAGCAGGCCCAGACCGAAGGATTTGGCGAAGTCGACCCACCAACCGCCCCAGCTTTGGACCGAGAGGCCATAGCTGCGCGCCAGGTGCTGATGGTAGAGGCTCAGCGGCAGGTCGAGCAGTGTGCTGATCAGGGTGTAGAGGACGGTAAAGACCAGGCACTCGAGCCAAAAAGCGCGCCCAGCCTTGGCCTCGGCGCGTAGCGAGGCACTGCTGGCCAGGGCGCGGTTGCGGATGAAGGCGATGACGCCAAGCCAAAGAAGAAGGACGAACTGCAGCAGCGACCAGGCGGTCCCGCCGAAGTCCATTGCGGTTCGAATGGTCTCCAGATGTTGCGCTTTGGCGAGTTTGTCGGGCGAGAGGGAGTAGTCCGGCAGATTGCCGCGCGGCGGCGCGGTGGCGAGTTCCTGAGCGGCATAGACGTTTGCCGCATGTTCGGCGGGAGTTTCGCTGGCCCGTGCCGCGGGGAGGAAACCAAGGCAGACAAGGGCCACGGGCACGGCAAGGGGACGGAGGCGCATGAGGTGGACTGAGTGTGGGCTATCGGCGCTGCCCGTGCAAGGGGAAGACTAAAGTCGTGAGAAGGATTTGCGCACCAAGGGAGGTAAGCCCCAGGACAACGCGAGGCGTTCCGGAGGTATTCTGAGCGGGCACGGAGGAAAGAATGGCCACCAAGAAGTCTGCGAGCAAAAAAGCAACCGGTACGGAAACAGCAGCGGCGGAGAAAACGGCGCCTGCAAAGAAGACTGCAGCCAAAGAGACGGCCGCAAAGACCGCGAGCACGCAGACGGCGTCCCCTGAGCAGCCAAAAGCTGCGGCCAAAATCGCAAAGTCCAAGCCGACGCACCATGATATTTCCGTGCAGGCTTACCTGATCTGGGAACGTGAAGGCAAGAAACATGGTCATCACGACCAGTACTGGCAGCAGGCCGAAAAAGAACTCCACGGATAACACCACGCGCAAGCGCGCTTGAGGGCCGCTCCAGGTCCTCTCGCCCGATCCGATACACTGGCCGTGTGCGCAGATGCGCGCGGGCGTGGGCCCCTGGACGATGCGTGTAAGTGAAGGTTTTCAGTGCAGCGGGAAGTGGAGCCGGGGAGCGAGCGTCGCGGCCTTCGGTCTGGCGGTGGGTTTCGGTCCGAGCTTTGCGCAGCATGGGGCGCAACATGGGAAACCTCATGCAGCGACGGCATCAGCCAGCGGCGCGAAGGGTGCCGATCCCGTACTGATCGACGCCATGGAGAGCGAACTTCATCGCGCCATGGGAGCACTCGGGACGGCGATCACGCCTGTGGCCCAGCCCGTCGCGGCTGCAGCGCAATCAAAACCAACCACCGGCGGTTCGGAACAGCCCAAGCCTTACTTCTTGAGCTACCAGGTGGCTGACGCGGAGACAGTCAACATTACCGCCCAGTTCGGTGCGGTGACGCAGTCGAGCAGCAACCATACGCGGGTGGCGGATGTGCAGGTGCGGCTGGGATCGCCGGCGCTGGACAACACGCATGGCACCCACCGCACCAGCGCCCTGACCACCCTACCGCTGCCCTTGACCGACGATCGGAGCGCCATTGAGCGGTCGCTTTGGTATGCCACGAATCGGGGCTATGGCAAGGCGCTGGATGCACTTGAAAAGGTAAAGACCGAGCAGCAGGTACGTGCGAAAGAGGAAGATACCTCGGCTGACTTTTCGGCCGAGAAGGCGCAGACGGAGGTAGTGGCTGCAGAGCCTCCGCTCACGCTGGACAAAGCGGCCTGGGAGGGCAGGCTGCGTGAGGTGACGGCGATCTTCCGATCCCACGAGCAGATCACGTACGACATGGCGATCCTGCAGACGTCGCATGAGACGGATTACTTCGTCTCGAGCGAGGGGACCAAGGTGACCGCGCCAAATCAAGTGGCGCGACTGGTGGTTGTCGCGCGCACACGCGCCGCGGATGGCATGGATCTGTTCCGCGCAGAAACGTTCGAGGCGGACGCAACGGGTCATCTGCCGGATCAGGCCGCGGTGCTGGCCAAGACCGAGGCGATGGCCAAGAACCTGGATGATCTTCGGGTGGCTCCGATTACAGAGCCGTTCAACGGGCCGGCCATTTTGAGCGGGCGTGCCTCGGCCGTGTTCTTCCATGAGGTGCTGGGGCATCGGCTGGAGGGGCAGCGCCAGCGCGGCGACGAAGAAGGGCAAACCTTTACCAAGTTGCTGGGCAAGCAGATCCTGCCGCCGTTCATGTCCGTGGTGGATGACCCAACACTGCGTGATTGGAAGGGCCAGCCGCTGAGCGGACATTACCTGTTCGACGATGAGGGCGAGCCCGCGCAGAAGGTCCAGCTGGTGGATGACGGCGTGCTGAAGACCTTTCTGATGTCGCGCCTGCCTGTGGCCAGCTTTGCGAACTCCAACGGGCATGGCCGCGCAGAGTCGGGCAAGATGCCTACAGGACGCCAGGGCAACCTGATTGTGACCTCGACGAAGGCCGTCAGCGACGCGGAGCTGCGCGACATGTTGAAGGCAGAAGCAAAGAAGCAGGGCAAGGCGTACGGTCTCTACTTCGAAGACATCAGCTCCGGCTTCGCGGTGACGACGCGCAGCTCGCCGCAGGCCTTTCAGGTAATCCCGCTGGTGGTATATCGCGTGTATGTGGATGGCCGGCCGGATGAGTTGGTGCGCGGTGTTTCCATCGTTGGCACGCCACAGGCTGCGTTGAGCCGGATCGTTGCGACCAACGATCATCCGGACGTCTTCAACGGCGAGTGCGGTGCCGAAAGCGGCACCGTGCCTGTGAGCGCCGTAGCACCCGCCATGCTGGTCAGCGAAATCGAGACACAGAGGCAGTCCCAGGGCACGGCGCGGCCGCCGATTCTGCCCCCGCCGACAGTGATGAAACGGGCCGCTGCCGGTGCGGAGCCGCTTGTGAAAGGTAGTGAGTAGTGGGGTACGTTTCGGGCGATTGTTTCCGTGTTTCTCGTGTGCGTGACGCCAGGATCCTGCTGCTACTGGCTGCCGTGACTGGCTTGCGGATGGCAGCGGTGGCGGAAAGCGCGCCGTCGTCGGTCAAGGACCCTCTGCTGCGGGCAATGAGCGAGGAGTTGAACCGCGAGCGTGAGCAACTGGTGCTGCCGGGGATGCAGCGGCCCTACTTCATCGAGTACCGGCTGGAAGACATCCACAGCTATGAGATAGTGGCGAACTACGGTGCCTTGACAGGGGAAACCGAGAACCATCAGCGCGTTGTGCGGGTTGAGCTACGGATCGGTGACTACAAGGTCGATTCGAGCTCGGCGCGCGGGACTGGATCGCTTGCTTTGGCCCCCGGGGACAACGATCCTGATGCGCTGCGCGAGGCGCTATGGACGGCGACGGATGAGGCATACAAGTCGGCCCTGCGGAACTACTCCGCCAAGCAGGCCGCGCTGAAGCAGTTTCAGAATCCACCCAATGCCGATGACTTCACGCCGGCCAAGGCAGTGGTCGCGGAAGAGCCTCTGAAGGACCTGCAGTTGGACCGGAACGAGTGGAAGCGGCGACTCGTCCAAGCGAGTGGTCTCTACTCCAAGGCGCCCGAGGCGGGTGGCTTCGCGGCGACCGTGCAGTACTCGAGCGCGTCGCTGAATGCGATGGTGGTGAACCGGTACACGGTGAACACGGATGGCTCGGCGGTGCGGCACGGCTTTGCAGGGTACCAGGACAACAGCTCCGTCGGTGGGCAGGCGCCCGATGGGATGCAGCTGGGACGCAGTAACGGCACGACGGCCACCACGGCGGAAGGTCTGGAGACCTGGGACTCATTGCGCAATCGCACCCTGGACAATCTGGCGAGTTACGAAGCTTTGCGGCAGGCTCCCGTTGTGGACGCGGAGCATTACCATGGCCCGGTCCTGTTCTCGGGCGATGCGGCGGCCGATGTGGTGAACCGGTTGTTTATGCCGAACATCGAAGCGGATCGTCCGGAGCTGGGTACGATGGCGCGCACGGTGGGCGCGTACCAGTCGAGCTACAAGAGTCCGGTACTGCCGCCGTTTCTTACGGTGGTCGATGACCCCACGCTGCATGACTTCAACGGCAAGGGTTTGCTGGGAGCCTACAGCGTCGATGACGAGGGTGAGCCTGCGGTTCCCGTCACGGTCGTTAATCACGGCAAGCTGGTGAATTACCTGGTGAGCCGCGAGCCGGTGAAGGACTTCCCGGAGTCGAACGGGCACGGACGCGCAACGCTGGGCGGTCCGGCGCACCCGCATGCGGGCGTGCTGCTGGTGAAGACAGACCAGGCGGTCACGCTTGAGCAACTGCGAGCCAAGCTGTTGTCCCTGGCCAAAGACCAGGGCCGGGATGTGTACGAGGTGGAGACGCTGGGCGGTGGCGAAATGGCGCCGCGCCTGCTGTACCGCGTATCTCCCGATGGCAAACGAACGCTGGTGCGAGGCGCGATCTTCGATGAGCTGGATCAGCGTTCGCTGCGGTCGGAGATCATCGCGGCCGGCGGTGAGCCCTATGTGGCGCAGCAGGTGACGCCATTACCGCAGACAACCATCACGCCGGCGTTGCTGTTTGCCGATATCGCGGTGAAGCGTGGATCGCAACAGCAGGAGAAGCTGCCGTACTATCCGCCGCCCATGGCAGGGAAGTAGGGCAACGTCTTCTTTCAGGCGCTCGTTAGGGCCTGGGCTGATTGCTGACGGTAGGCGAAGAGACGCTTCAGTCGCAGGAAGCGCTTTTCAAACAGCTGGTAGGAAGCGAACGCGGCCAGAAACGACAAGCCCAGACAGACGCATCCTGTCACGCCGACACCGATGGCCTTGTTGGGTGTCAGGTGGGCGGCCATGAACTGCCGTATCGGCTCCTGGATGTAGCCGAAGATCAGCAGGTGAAGGACATACAGCCCGTAGCTGTATTTTCCGACCGTACGCAGAGCAGGCTGGCGGAGGAGCCGTGCAAACCAGGTTGGCTTCAGCGCGGTCATGAGGCATCCCGCATAGAGCAGCATCAGGGACGTGTAGCGCAGGCTCAGACCCACAGGCGGCCACCAGACAGGGCACGTGGCGGCGTGGGCTTCGGCAATGAGGAGGAGAGCCGTTGCTGCGGCTCCCGCCAGAATTACCAAGATCGCTGCACCTAGAGTCTTGTCATGGAAGCGACTGCGCAACAGGAGAGCGACACCCGCGCCACCAAGCAGAGAGTCCGCTCGCAGGAAGGTGTTCTCGTGTACGGGGTAATATCCCCAGCCGTGCAGCAGAAGCAGCGCGCGCAGCAGGGGATCGAGCAGGATGAACCCGAGGCAAACAGCAAACAGGCTGCGTCGGCTCTTGAGAAGAAAGACGAGCAGTGGCCAAACCAGATAAAACTGCTCCTCGACCGCAAGCGACCAGAAGTGGGACAGCGGCAGTGGGGATGGACCGGCATACGCGTAGATGGGTGTCGTAATCAGGCTGGTGTTTTGCAGGTAAAGCGCCATCGACGGGAGCTGCTTGTCGTAACGAAGGCCAAACAACAGGGCAGCAAGCGCGAAGATGGCGATCACAGCGTAGTAGAGGGGAAAGATCCGGAGAATACGACGCATGTAAAACGTGCGGAAAAAGTGAGGCTCGTCCAGTGAATCGACGAGAATACCGGTGATCAGAAAGCCGGAGAGCACAAAGAAGAGGTCCACGCCGGTGGCTCCGAAGCCGAAGAGATAACGGACGGCTCGGGTCAAAGGCGTGACTGTGTTCCCGGGGAAGACATGGGAGCAGACCACGGCAAGGGCGGCGAGTCCGCGTAAACCGTCCAGAGCGGGAATGTGAGAAGCGTACGGACTCCCTTCGGGTGGGCGGTCCGGGAGTAAGGGGGCCGGCATGTCGTTGGCATTAGCGTACCCTGCGCGACGAGGTCCCGGTGCCTCCCACCCCGTTGTAGGATGGGCGCACGGGAGAAAGCATGCGTTTGTGGCAATGGCTGGTGTTGGCCGGGATGAGTCTTGGTGTCTGGAGCGGTGAGTCCACGCAGGCGCAGCAAGCGGCGGCGGTGCCGGTTCCTTCAGTCGAGCCTCTGCAGAAGATGCCGTACTCGCCTTCGCTGGATCTGGCAAGCATGGATCGAGCTGTAGACCCCTGCACGGACTTCTACAAGTTTGTCTGCGGTGGGTGGATGAAGCAGCATCCGATCCCGGCCGATCAGGCGGGGTGGAGTGTGTATGCCAAGCAGGGGGACGATAACCAGCAGTTAGTGTGGGGCATTCTGGACGCGGACGCCAAAGCTGCCAAGCGGACGCCGGTGCAGCAGAAGGTGGGCGACTACTTCGAGAGCTGCATGAACACGGAGGCGATCGATGCGGCGGGGCTCAAACCGCTGCAGCCTGCGCTGGACAGGCTGTCTGCCGTGGACACACGCGAGGCGCTCCTGGCGATGCTGCCCACCATCAACCATGAGGATGTCGGGAGCTTCTTCTTCGGCGTTGGTACGGAGCAGGATGCCGTGAATGCGTCGACGATGATCGTGGCTGTGGGCGCAGGCGGGCTGGGACTCCCCGACCGCGATTACTACACCAACACCGATGCTCATAGTGAAAAGCTGCGCGAACAGTACCTTGCGTTTGTGCAGCACCTGATGGTGCTTTCAGGGGAATCGCCTGAGCAGGCGAAGACGGATGCCGAGACGGTGCTGCATGTGGAGACGGCGCTGGCGACCGCGCAGCTTACACGTGTGGACATGCGGGATCCGCACAAGATCTATCACATGATGCAGCTGGCGCAGTTGGGGGAGATCGCCCCCGCGCTGAAGTGGGATCGGTTCTTTGCGATACAGGGCGCGCCAGGCGTGGCCAGGCTGAACGTCTCGCAGCCGGAGCTTATGAAGGCCGTGCAAACGGAGCTGACCACCGAACCCTTGCCGGCGTTGAAGACCTACGTGCGCTTCCATTTGCTGGTGGCCGCGGCGCCCTCTCTCGCCACAACCTTCCGCCAGGCAGACTTTGATTTCTACTCGCATACGTTGCGCGGTGTGGCGGAGGAGCCGCCGCGCTGGAAGACGTGCGTGCGGGCCGTGGACAGCAACCTGGGCGAGGCGCTTGGGCAGGAGTTTGTGGCCCGCACCTTTTCCGCGAATATGAAGGCCAAGACCGAGCTGATGACGGGGCAGATTGAGACCGAGATGGGCAAGGAGATCGAAGCGCTCGACTGGATGAGCCCCCAGACAAAGGCGGAGGCCCTTCGCAAGCTGCATGCGATCCGCAACAAGATTGGCTACCCGGCGAACTGGCGCGATTACTCGAATTTAGTTGTGAAACGGGACGACTACTTCGACAACGTGAGGCACGCGAACACGATTGAGGATGCACGGCAGTGGGCGAAGCTGGGCAAGCCGGTGGATCTGAACGAATGGGGCATGACACCGCCTACGGTGAACGCCTATTTCAACCCGCAGATGAACGACATCAACTTCCCCGCCGGCGTATTGCAGCCGCCGCTCTACGATCCGTCGTTGGACGATGCGCCAAACTACGGCAACACGGGCGCGACAATCGGCCATGAGCTGACGCATGCCTTCGACGATGAAGGGCGGCAATTCGACGCGAACGGGAATCTGCGCGACTGGTGGACGCCCTCCGATGCCAAAGGCTTTGAAGACCGCATCAACTGCGTGCGCAACCAGTACGCGAGCTATGTGGTCGTGGACGACATTCACATCAACTCGAAGCTGACCAGCGGAGAGGACGTTGCGGATCTTGGCGGCACGTATCTCGCGTACCTGGCATGGAAGCTGCAGGAGCATGGCAAGCCGCTGAAGGATGTTGACGGGTTCACGCCGGATCAACGGTTCTTTGTCGGCATGGGGCAGTGGGCGTGC
>CAXTGN010000152.1:3113-10010 GCA_964243455.1 uncultured Acidobacteriaceae bacterium | reverse complement strand
CTCCCTACCCGGCGGCGCCTTCCGGCCGTACGCCGGTGTCTCGACGGCCATCCTGCTCTTCACCAAAACCAATTCGGGCGGCACCGACAACGTCTGGTTCTACGACGTGGAATCCGATGGTTGGTCGCTCGACGACAAGCGCCAGCCGCTGCTGGAACCCGACAAGCTCGGCCCCGCCCCCAGGGAGCCGCTCACGCCGGAGCAGCACGCGAAGAACAACCTGCCCGACGTGCTGATTCGCTGGGCCGGGCGCGCCACCACGGAACGCGAGCGCCCCCGCACCGCACAAAGCTTCTGCGTCCCCAAGGCCGAGATCACCGAAGACGGCTACGGCCTCAGCCTAAGCCGCGGCAAACAAGTGGTGTACGAAGAAGTGGCGCACGTACCGCCGAAGCAGATTCTGGCGGAGTTGTTGGAGCTGGAGCGGGAGATTGAGGCGGGGTTGAGGGACTTGGAGGGGATGCTGTCGTGAGTACGTGGCCCCTAAGAAAGTTGTCCGCGATAGCCGATGGAATTACATACGGGCTTACCGCAAGTGCACAAAGTCAGGCCCACGGCCCACAGTTCCTCAGAATTACGGACATTCAGGACGATAAGGTGAGTTGGGCCGATGTCCCTTTTTGCGAGTGCACCAAGCGAGAAGCAGCAGCGTTCAAGCTACAAGCAGGGGATCTTGTTTTCGCTCGTACGGGCGCCACAACTGGGAAATCCTTCTTGATACGAAGCTGCCCTGACGAGGTTGTTTTTGCTTCTTACCTGATCCGAGTAAGACCCGGCCACGACATTGATCCGCTGTTCCTCTCGCACTTCTTCAAGAGCGAAAACTACTGGAGTCAGGTTAATCAAAGTGCCCGTGGGGCCGCCCAGCCGGGCATCAACGCAACCGTGTTGGGCACTCTTCGCGTTCCTGTCCCAGCCCTAGATGAGCAGCGGAGGATTGCGGCGATTCTGGATCAGGCGGAGGCGTTGCGGGCCAAGCGCCGCCAGGCTCTCGCCAAACTCGACACCCTCACCCAATCCCTCTTTAGGCATTTCTTTGACGATCCTGAAGTCGGTAATTTCCCGCAACAAAGACTGGGCGACCTCTTGGAGTTTTTGACAAGTGGCTCACGAGGTTGGGCTTCTCACTACGCCGATGTTGGTGCTAAGTTCCTCCGGATTCAGAATGTAAGAGCGGGACGTCTTGAATGCGCCGAGATGGCGTATGTTGAAGCACCTCAAACCGCAGAAGCTCGTCGCACAAAGGTCGTTCCTGGGGACGTGCTACTGAGCATCACTGCCGACTTGGGCAGAACAGCTGTAGTTCCAGCAGGAATCGGCGAAGCCTATATCAATCAGCACCTTTCAATACTTCGCTCATCGCGATTGAACCCCGAGTACCTGTCTTCTTATCTTCAAAGCCCCGGAGGTCGAAGACAAATCATGGCTAAAAATCGAGAGGGTGTTAAAGCCGGCTTGAATTTCGATGATGTCAGATCCGTTCAGATACCGATACCACTGCGACCCCTGCAAGACGCCTTCTCCGCTGCGAAGGCGTCTCTTGAGAAGCAACGGCTCAGGCTTCAAGTAGCCGGAAAAGCGCTGGAAGCGCTTGGCGATTCCCTCCAACACCGAGCCTTCCGAGGAGAACTCTAGCCATGCCGTCGAACTTCGGTTTCCTTCAGCCCGAGTGGCCGCAGATCTACGAATCCGCGGCCAAGGCCGAATCATTCGTCTTTCCTGACCCGGGTACCGCCTGCATACACGCGCGGCGGACGCTGGAATTGGTCATGCAGTGGGTGTTCAAGAGCGATGCCTCGCTGCATCCGCCCTATCAGCAGAACCTGAGCGCGCTCGTGCATGAGCCCACCTTTGTGCAGGCTGCCGGGCAGGCGGTGCAGGCCAAGGCGCGGCTGATCGTGCAGCTTGGCAACAACGCCGCGCATGCGGGCGGCCGCGCCGTGACCGCAGACAACGCGCTGGCTGCGGTGCGTGAGCTGTTCCACGTTTGCTTCTGGCTGGCGCGCACCTATTCTCGAGACGACGGGGCCCGCGGTGCAAAGCCGGCGGACACGCTCGCGTTTCTGCCGATGCTGCTGCCGAAGACCTCTGCCGTCCCGCCGCAGACGCGGGCTCGGCTGCTGGAGCTGGAGCAATCGCTGAGCAGCAAGGATGCGCAACTGGCGGAGCTGATCAAGCAAGTTGCAGGCCAGGCGGCGCTCGATGCAGAGCTGCAACGCTTGCGGACCGAGGTGGCGGAGGCCAAGCAGCGGAACGAGCAGACGCCCGACACGCACGACTACTCCGAGGCAGAAACCCGCGACGAATTCATCGACCTGCTGCTGCACGAGGCCGGCTGGCCTTTGTCTCAGCCGCAGGATCGCGAGTTCAAGGTCACGGGCATGCCGAGCCCTTCCGGTGTGGGCTATGTCGATTATGTGCTGTGGGGCAGGGACGGCAAGCCGCTGGGATTGGTGGAGGCCAAGCGAACGCGCAGGAGTCCGCAGACGGGACAGCAGCAGGCCAAGCTTTACGCCGACTGCCTGGAAGGGATGTTCGGCCAGCGCCCGGTGATCTTCTACACCGACGGATATGACCACTGGATGTGGGATGACAGCCGTTATCCACCGCGCAAGGTAAGCGGCTATTACACGCACGACGAGTTGGAGCTGATGGTGCAGCGCCGGCAGACGCGGCGGCCCCTGGCAGATCAGGAGATCGATTCAACGATTGTGGAGCGGTACTATCAGACGCGGGCGATTCGCAAGGTGGCCGAGCGGCTGGAGCGCGATCACCAGCGCAAGGCTCTGCTGGTAATGGCGACCGGTGCGGGCAAGACACGAACCGTGATCGCCCTGTGCGAACTGCTGATGAAGGCCGGCTGGGTGAAGCGCGTGCTTTTTCTGGCTGATCGTGTGGCGCTGGTCAAGCAGGCGGCAAACACCTTCAAGGAGTTCCTGCCTTCCTCCTCGCCGGTCAACCTTGTTTCAGAGAAGAGTGAGAGCGGGCGTGTGTACCTTTCGACCTACCCGACCATGATGGGCCTGATCAACCAGAGACGGGACGATGGCACGCGACGCTTCGGAACTGGGCACTTTGACCTGATCGTCGTGGATGAGGCGCACCGGTCGATTTATCAGAAATACGCCGCAATCTTCGACTATTTCGATTCCTATCTAGTCGGACTGACAGCGACGCCACGTGACGAGGTGGATCGCAACACCTATAAGCTCTTCGAGCTGGAGGCCGGCGTCCCAACGGATGAATACTCGCTGGAAGACGCGATCCGCGACAAGTTTCTAGTGCCACCCCGCGCCGTATCGGTTCCGCTTCGGTTTCAGCGTGAGGGCATCCGCTACGCAGATCTGTCTGAAGAGGAGCGAGACCAGTGGGATGCGCTGGAATGGGACGAAGACGGGCACGTGCCGGATGAGGTTAACGCCGCGTCCGTGAATGCATGGCTCTTCAATAAGGACACGGTTGACAAGGTGCTGAAGCACCTGATGGAGCGCGGGCAAAAGGTCGCTGGCGGCGACCGACTTGGCAAGACCATCATCTTCGCCAAGAACCATGATCATGCGGAGTTCATCGTCGGACGTTTCGATGCCAACTACCCGCAGTTTGCTGGGCACTTTGCCCGGGTCATTGACTTCAGTGTGACGTACGCACAGAGCCTGATCGACAGCTTCTCAGTCGCCGAGAAAGCACCGCACATCGCCGTCTCCGTGGACATGCTGGACACGGGAATCGACGTGCCTGAGGTTGTGAACCTAGTCTTTTTCAAGCTGGTGCGGTCGAAGACGAAGTTTTGGCAGATGGTGGGTCGCGGGACAAGGTTCATGCCGCATCTGTTTGGCCCAGGTCAGAACAAAAAGTTCTTCTACATCTTTGATTTCTGTCAAAACCTGGAGTTCTTCAGCCAGAATCCGGAGACAACCGAGGGCTCCACAGGCGAGTCGTTGAGCAAGAAGCTGTTTGCCAATCGGGTCGAAGTGATTGCCGCCATCGATATTGTGCGAGATCGTGGGGCGGAAGGAGCTGAAGGCAAGGAGCAGGCAGGTCTACGATCTCATCTGGCTGAGTACCTGCGGAATGAGGTCGCGGCGATGAACCTCGAGAACTTCTTGGTTCGGCCGAACAGGCGCGCTGTCGAGCGCTTCGCACAACGGGATGCATGGATAGCGATCACCCCAGACGATAAGGTGGAGCTGACACGCAATGTCGCCGGCCTGCCTTCTGCGCTTGCGAGCGACAGCCCCGATGCGAAGCAATTCGATCTGCTGCTTCTACGGATGCAGCTGCTGCATTTGCGCGGGGAACCCGGGTTGGATTCCTTGCGGCAGAAGGTTCAGGAGATTGCGCGGTTGCTCGAGGAACAAACCGCAATACCTGCAGTCGCCGCAAAGCTGTCGCTGATTCAAGAGGTGCAGTCCATCCCGTTCTGGGAGGACGTGACAATCACTTGCCTTGAACGGGTGCGTAAGGGATTGCGTGAACTGGTGCAGTTCATCGAGCGCCGAAAGCGCACGACGATGATCACCGACTTTGTCGACCAGATCCAGGAGGGCACCTCCGTCCCTCTTCCAGGAACGTCCACCGGCGTCGATGTGGAGCGGGTGAAGGAGAAAGCACAGGCGTTCCTTCGAAAACACGAGAACGACCCTGTGATTCACAAGCTGAGATTCAACGACCCCTTGAACGGGGAAGACCTGCTATCACTCGAAGCGATCTTTACTGCTGAAGGTTCTTCACCTGAAGAGGTTGAGGTGGCAAAGAAAGACCGGGATAGCTTAGGACTCTTTGTGCGTTCACTTATTGGCCTGGATCGAGAGGCGGCCAAGGCTGCGCTGTCCGGGTTCCTGAGCGGTAAAGCGTTGACGGCGAACCAGATCGAGTTCACGAATCTGATCATCAATCATCTCTCGTCCAAAGGCTGGATCGAGCTCGCCAAGCTGTACGCTTCGCCGTACACAGACATTCATCCCTATGGAATAGATGGCCTTTTTGATGAACAGTCGACCGTGGCATTGCTTTCGGCTCTAAGGGCGGTCCGGCAAAATGCATCTGGGTTGGACATGGCTATCTGAATGAGCAGCGTATTAGGGTCACGTCACGACCCAATCGCAGCCAACCAACAGCGATGAGGACCTCAAGTTGGCCGATTTAGCTGCCTCAGGCGTGCAATAGACCGCTCCCTAACTGAGAGAAGGTCAAGTGTAGGGGAGCAAGTCCACGACTATGCGGGTTGTCGGAGGCAACGCGTGGCGGGAATGACTCGGATGCGCGCACGAACCCGAAGGGCGCCCACCACTGGCGCCTGCACGTAAGCGGAGCGTGGAATGTGAAGAGTGCCCCTTGAGCGCGCACGGGCACTCAACCCTTAGTGGCCTTTGCTGTTGCTGCTGTTCTTGCTGTTGCCTGTGCTTCGGGGCGTTGCGGGGTGCCCCCGCTAGAGGGCGTGCTCCGAACTGGGCCGGTTCTTTTTGCCCGGCTCTGAGTCAAGGTGAAGTCTGACGCTAACCCGTTTCTGAAGACTTGAAATAGCTGCGCCAGTGCGGTTCGAAGAGACTCAGGTGATCGAAGGGCTAACGCGATCCTTGTGCGCTGTTGTCCGGCTCCGCTCGTGCGAGGCTTACACACGGCTTGAGCCGGCTGATGGGAAGCCATCAAGTCCGGTTAGGGGAGGGAGCGACAGTAATGCCGTTCCCGTAGCCAACCTCTCCAAAGCTCTCTAGAACGAAAGTGAAGGCTAGAGAATATCTACGCGGAAACCACGTAGCCGCAACCAACTGGATGCGGTCTGGATTAGTGACGAGAGCCGACTTCCCGATGCCTATACGTGGCACATGGATACCGGACAGCTATCACAGTTCACATTGCGCACCGACGGTGATCGTCACGAGAAAGAGCTCTGGCCTCTCTTGTCGAAGGATTTCCCGTTATATGAGAAACTTTGGCAAAGACTGATTGTGCCTATGACGCGTCGCATCGATCCGAGCGTATCCATGACAAGCAATGCGCGCAATCGGCTGCGAAAAGACATATCGGTTCGTGACGAGCGTATTGCGATGTCGCACTACTCAGTTTTCTATTTCGTCGGGCGTGCTGTAAGACGGCTCGCACAGGACGAGGCTGCCATGGAGAATCCGGAAGATGTGTTCTTCCTGCTCGATTCCGCAGGTGACAATTTGAGAAGGTTTTGTCTCGCGCTGAACGAGTTTGCAAGGGACTGGGGCGGACAGATCTTCGAACCCAGAATCGCAAACTTTCCGAAGGGATTCAGACCTTTCGAAGAAATAGAAGCATATCGAGATGCGCTGCTGCATAATGCGGTTTTGGGTCGTGGCGTCAACGTCAAGAAAGTCTTTCTACCAAAGTGGCATCCACGGCCACCCATCTCTCCTTTGGACCGAGTTGGAGAATCATGGAGCAAGGCACAACAACTCAAGCAGGAAGACTTGATCGACACAAAGGCCCTCTTTGATCGTCTCTTTCAAGAGTTGTTCGCGTTGCTTGATGAACTCTGGAGCGCTGCCTTGCATGCCATCGAGAGTCCAGCCGTAGTTGCGAAGATGATGCAAGTACTCCGTATCTCCGAGTTGGATCTCTCTTCTATAGAGTTCTCAGGATCGGCGGTCAATCCTCTTTCAGCATCGGGCGCTTGGATCATTTCCGAAGAGTGATAGCTCATCCAGCGAAGCTCGGCTTCGTGAAAGGCACGTAATCAGCCAGTGAACCGTTCTGAACACGCTTCTCACACCTTTTTCTTCGAAAAAACAAGCAGAACATCGCGGAATGGTTCCACGCGAAGCCGGAACCGGGCAGAGCTGCCGATGCCGGATACAGACTCTACAACGTAGCTCCGATCAAGGGCGAACTCTTGCCGCAGCCATCAGGGTCGCGTGACCGGGAGATCCT
>CAXTGN010000152.1:0-3103 GCA_964243455.1 uncultured Acidobacteriaceae bacterium | reverse complement strand
CAGCCCGTAGAAAGGGCTCTGCTTGTCACTACCCCTTAGCACAGCAGGAATGCTGTTCGGCGCGTTTCGGTAAAGAACAACCATCGTTGCCATGCTCTCGTAGCCAAGAGCGTTGCTATGCCGAATCTCCCTGGACAGCCTCGTCAGCCGTTCCCTCCCTACTGGACCCATCAGATGAGAATGTGAGTGAAGTGGGCGTTCTGCCTTCGAGTGGATATGGCCGGAGTACACGGCCACGCCCATTCTTGTCAGTTTTGCGTAGCCTTCCTCACAGATGCTTGGCACCAGGAGAAATTCCGAGAATGTGCCGACTACGCTCTGCTGGGAGAAATCCCGCGCCCTTTCGAACTGATTTCCTGTCCCCACAAAATCATCGATATATATGATTGCACCCTGCTCGCGTTTTCGTGTGGCCTCGTTGATTCCAAGAGCATCCCGCCCGTCGAGGAGCTTACACCCAAGCTGTTCCAGACCCGCAGCATTGCGCAACATGCCAAGCATCATTGGACTACTACTACCGGCATCGTCCGTCTGCAGATAGATCAGCTTCTTTGAAGGAAGACCCGCTTTTTGCAGGTTGTCCATCAGCACCCTGTTTTGCTGAAGAAGGATCTTCTTAGTGTAGTTCTCCGAGAAATATATGACGTTATCGAGCAGCGAACAAGCCAGCTTCATATCCTTTTTGTCGCTGAATTGCTTCATCCAGCGTGATGCCGAGGAAATGGACACCCGTTGAGGGTTGTAGTCGTGGAAGCGCACTACGGCTTTCAGAATATGAAGGTATCGCCACATGCTCTAGCGTGGGACCTCTGGATCATCGCTGCCGACAAGCGCCTGTTCCAGACTGTTGCAGTAATCGCGAACTTGCCTCAGAGCATCGCGGAGAGTCTTCCTCTCATCATCATCGGTTGTATACGTTAGCTTGAACTTCCTGAGCTGAGATATGAATCCTTCACATGCGCCTATCGCTGTCTGGACACGCTTCTTTTCGACTACGAACTCGTCGAAGGCCGCACGAGTCTCGAGCGAGGGATTGAGGAAGAACTGCTCGACCCTCCGAATCACTTTGGCTTCCTGCACAGGATTGTCTTCAGCCAGGTCGTAGCTTTCCATAATCCTTCTGAAATGGATTACGCTCTTGATCTTGTTGTCCCTGTACTTCGAAACCAGCTTGTCCGTCGCACCGCTCCGGCCGAGTGCCTTGATGTTGTCGATCTTATCGACTGCCAGTTCAATCACCGGCAAAGCCTCGATCCAGAAATTCGATGGAATCCTCGTTTTCGGGTCTGGATCGAGAGATAGTTTCTGAAAGCGCTCGTCGAACTCAAGAAGGGTTTTACAGCGTTCGATTTGCCGTTCGCTGAGACCGGTCAGCTTATTAAGAGCTGTGTTGTCTGTCACGCCCAGATCTTCCATCACGATCTTGAGGCTTAACGCGGTAGGCATCAACTCCCACTCTGCGCGGAAGTTGTGAATCGCGAACATATAGAGCATTCCCGCGATCATCGTTGGGGGCTCAACGATGTTGGCGGGTATCCGGATCGGCCTGCCGTCTTTGCCGACGTGATTCTCCTTCGTCAGATCGACAACGCAACGATACCGCCGCTCACCGTCGAGAATCGAAAAGAGAGCCTGTCCTTTTGGCTGAAAGACGGTTATCGGGACCAGAACACCATGTTCAGCTATGTTTTTCTTCAGTTCAAGAAGCTGTGGAGGATCGAATAACAGACGCGGGTTGTTGGTGCTGGGTTTAATTTCATCGACCGTCAGCACGCGTAGCTGCCCGGCAGGGACCACGGGCGGCACAACGGGATGGGTTGGATTCAGGGCAGGCATAAATCCTCAGATGTTGGAGATTAGCAGCTCATTCGTCATCGACCGATGAGCGGCGAATCCAGCGATGTTCCTTCGGACAGCAACGGTTTCGTATGAGAAATGTCTCTTGAGAACGTCGGCCTCATCGGATTCGGCGTAGCTGACGACGAAATTGATCCTAGCGGCATTCAGCTTCTCCATCCAACCTCGTAAGCGCGCTATGTCCTCGTGAGTGAAGGTACTCGGGTCATATTGACGGAAGACCCGCCTGGCGCGCACGGCGTAGGGAGGGTCCATATAGACCAGATCGCCTTTCTCCGCATGCTTCAGAACCCGCTCGAAATCTCCGTTGACGAAACGAGCTCGGCGCAAACGTCGAGCACAGTTCTCAAAAACAGCGTCTTGGGGAACTTCGCCGCAGCGATCGCCGCTATATGGCACATTAAATTGGCCCCTGAGGTTCGTGCGATAGATGCCGTTGAAGCAGAACCTATTCAGATAAATAAACCTTGCAGCTCGGACATGCGCTTCAAGCGTTGAGGTGTCGAGCGAACGCAGACGAATGTACTCGTCCTTGTTCCACGGAGGCAGCTGGCTCAGTTCCTTGAGGACTGCGCCTACGCGGTACTTGACCTCGATGTACGTTGAGATCAACTCTGGATTTAGATCGCCCAGAATGGCCCTTGGCGGGTTAAGGGCAAAGAAGAGACACGCTGATCCCGCAAATGGTTCTATGTACCGCCTGTGTTTGGGCGTCCAAAACGTCTTTAAGACAGGAAGAAGTCGTCGCTTGCTTCCTGCCCATCGGAGGAATGGAGCGCAGTCCTGCGTCGAATTTCCTGAAGCAGCGACCAGCATTCGATCTATTCTGAAAGTTCTACCATCATAACGTATGGCCTAGGGGTTAGGAACAGCCGTTCTTGCTGAGCTCATCCCGCTATCTCCCTCTCTGGTCTTGTCCACGTTTCGCGAGCGTCGAGCGTTAAGCCATGTCTGGTGTTCCTGCTCAGGTGAATGGGTCTAGTCCGGCCCGGAACACCGGAGTTGCTGTCGCGCTTGGGTATACCCCTGAGGTGCACGGGATGCGTGACAGAATACCGTCTCACAAGGTTGGTGTTTCTGCTATTGTGACACGAGATGGGCAAAGCCATAGAACCTAGAGTGACAAAAGGGAAGCGTCGAGCCGGACAAACCGTCGGCTACCTGCGCGTCAGCTCTCTCGACCAGAAGGAGCTGCGTCAGCTCGAAGGCATAATACTCGCGCTTGCATGTTCGGCGCAGCCAAGGC
>CAXTGN010000151.1:0-10019 GCA_964243455.1 uncultured Acidobacteriaceae bacterium | reverse complement strand
CGTCAAGTGTCTCGACGAACATTGACGCGGACAACTTTGGTAGAACTACCGGCGTACTTGGTTCGCGCACCGTTGCTTTTCAAGGCCGGTTCAGCTTCTAGCCAGCTTCTGCTGTATAGGAGGTGGGGGGTGGCATTCTTGCCCACCCCAGAATCAATGCTTTCTCGTAGTCACCTTAATGCACGGAGCTGTATGCAAGTAACACCCAAGACCATCGTGACGGTTCTTCTCACAGCGACCCTGTGTGGGGCTGGTTTGCGCTGCATCGGCCAGGTGCCCGGACCGGAAGAGCTGCACATCGACGCAAATGCGCCCACGACGCCGTTTCCGCATTTCTGGGAACAGACGTTTGGTTCAGGGCGGGCCATTCTGTCTTTGCGAGAGAGTTATCGGCAAGACCTGCGGACGGTGAAGAGGGCGACTGACTTTAAATCAATTCGGTTTCACGGCATTCTGATGGATGAGGTGGGGTTGTATGACCCTGACCGGATGACCAAGAACCCGGGGCTGGCGGCGCAGAAGGCCAATGATGCGTCCGTGTACAACTTCTCCTACATCGACCAGATCTATGACGGCCTGCTGGAAAATGGCGTGCGGCCGTTTGTTGAGCTGAGCTTTATGCCGGCAAAGATGGCCGCTGATCCGACTCTGCATCAGCCGTTCTGGTATCGCCCGGTGGTCTCGCCACCGAAGGATTACGCGCTCTGGGACGGAATGATCCGTGCCTTGGCGCAGCATGTTGTGGATCGTTATGGGCTGGAGGAGGTGGCGACCTGGAGGTTTGAGGTGTGGAACGAGCCGAACCTGGACTTCTGGGGCGGGAACCCGAAGCAGGCCACCTACTTCGAACTGTATGACCATACGGCGCGCGCCCTGAAGTCCGTGTCGCCCCGCTTGCAGGTGGGTGGGCCTTCCACGGCGCAGGCCGCGTGGGTGACGCCGTTTCTGCAACACGTGAAGGCGGCAGGTGTTCCCGTCGACTTCGTATCGACGCACGTCTACGCGAATGACACGGCGGATAACGTGCTGGGGACCAACGAACAGGTTGACCGCGACAAGATGGTGTGGCGCGCAGTGAAGATGGTGCATGACGAGATTGCGAAGTCCCCTTATCCAAAGGTGCCGCTGATCTTTTCGGAGTACAACGCGAGTTATGCCAATGAGCCCGATGTCACGGATTCCGCTTTTATTGGGCCGTGGCTGGCGAACACTATACGGCTGTGCGATGGGTTGACCGACAGCATGGATTACTGGGCTTTTTCGGACGTCTTTGAGGAGCAGGGTGCCGTGCGTTCGCCGTTCTACGGTGGGTTTGGCCTGGTTGCCGCCGACCACATTGAGAAGCCCGCGTTGCATGTCTTCCAGATCCTGCACCAACTGGGAGATCGCCGGATCGCAGTGCCCTCAGAGTCGGCGCTGGCGACGACCGACAGCCAAGGGCAGCTTGCCGTTGCTGTCTGGGATTATGCAGCACCGTACGGTACGGGTGCCGACTACACTCCGCCGCCCGCGGGCAAGCCGCCTGTGAAGACGTTCCATTTGACCTTTAAGCATGTCCCGGCGGAGTCTCCGGTGAAGATCCTTCGCGTTGACGAGGATCATGGCGATGCCACCAAGGCTTTCGATGCGATGGGGCGCCCGGCGGGAGATCTCACCCAGGCCCAGGTGAAACAGTTGCAGGCTGCGGGAGCCATGTCGGAGCCGGAGGGCGCGCACTTGCAAGGCGGCAGGCTGGAGATCCATGTGCCCGCACACGGCCTTGCGGTGGTGCTGGTCGGGAAGTAGACGCATGGATCGTCGCAGTCTGTTGGGTTGGCTGGGTGGCGGTCTCGCGACTGCAGTGTTGCCGGGTGAAGCAGGCCTCATACAGAGGGCAAAACGGCGTCCTCTGCAGGCGGCTTGGACCAATCAGGCATTCAGTGCGGCGGACGAGGCGTTTCTCGATGACATGCAGCGG
Source organism: uncultured Acidobacteriaceae bacterium (assembly GCA_964243455.1). GTDB lineage: Bacteria > Acidobacteriota > Terriglobia > Terriglobales > Acidobacteriaceae > Granulicella. Next base: position 8,062 of record CAXTGN010000151.1, on the reverse strand, counting down.
CGTGGCTGCCTGTACTTCCTGGAGCAGGCCGACCCGGAGTCGGGCCAGGTGCAGGACCGGGCGCGCACGGTGGGGCTCGACGGCGCGCTGGATCCCCGCCGTTTGAGCAGCATTGCTGCTACCGGCTTCGGGCTGACAGCGCTTTGTATCGCGCATAAGCGTGGCTACGCGGAGCCGGACGTGATCGAGGCGCGTGTGGAGCGCACCCTGGCGTTTCACGCGCACAAGCTGAAGCATGAGCATGGATTCTTCTGCCACTTCAACGACGTACGCACGGGCGCGCCCGTTGCCCATGTCGAGTATTCCAGCATCGATACCTGCCTGCTGTTGTGCGGTGTGTTGACGGCGCGAGCCTACTTCGCCACCAACGCGAGCCTTGTGCGCGATGCCACCCTGATCTACGAGCGTGTGGACTGGCCTTGGATGCTGTACGGGAAGACGAACCTGTTTTGCATGGGATGGCAGACGGATTCCGGCTTTCTGGAAGCCGTCTGGAATCACTACTGCGAGCTGATGATGATCCCGCTCCTGGCCATGGGATCCCCAACACATCCTGTATCACCGAAGATCTGGAGCGCGTGGTCGCGGCCGACCATCGAGTACAAGGGCTTCCGGTATATTGCGAGCCAGGACCCTCTGTTCGTGCACCAATACAGCCATGCATGGTTCGACTTTCGCGGCAAGCGGGATGCCTTCGCGGATTACTTCCAGAACTCTGTGGTCGCCACGGAAGCGCATCGCCGCTTTTGTCTGGACACAGGAGCTCCGTATAGCGTGGAGTACTGGGGCGTGTCGGCGTCCGACAGCGAGCATGGATACAGGGCGTGGGGAGGACCTCCAAGCTTCGGTGGTGTGGACGGCTCGGTGGTGCCGTGCGCCGCCGCCGGATCGCTGCCGTTCCTGCCTGGGGCTTGCCTCCAGACGCTGCGTTCTTTGCACGCAAGGTATGGCGAGCGAGCGTGGGGCCGCTACGGCTTCTGCGATGCGTTTCACCCGAAGGCGAACTGGTACGACCCGGATGTGCTCGGGATTGACCTGGGCATCGGCGTGTTGATGGCGGAGAACCTGCGTACCGGATTCGTCTGGGAGACCTTCCGGCGCAATCCGGAGGTGGGCCGGGCGATGCTGATGGCAGGCTTCGTGCCGAGTGGCCGGTAGCAGAGGAGATCGTCCTGATCCGGGAACAAGGGAGCTATCGCCTGCGTATGGCACCTAGCAGCCGTTGGTAGAATCGCCGCACTGGGGAGGGCAGGGGAAGGCGGCGGCTCGGGCATGACTCTGCAGCAACTCGACGACGTCCTGAAGACCTGGCGAACGCGGCTTTCAGCCATTGCGGAGAACCTTCTTGAGCTGCAGTCTGACTCGACATATCAGTCGTTGACGGGCGAAGGCGGCCTGGAGAAGGTGCACGTGACCGGGGCAACGGCGACCCGCGTAGGGGCGGCGTTGCGGACCATGAACGAGCTCTTCCTTCGGTTTGGGATGCTGCAGTCCACTGTGGACCGGGCTGAGGAGATCCGCCGCAGTCTGCCCGCGATGTTTGGCGCAGAGGCTAAATGGCGAGAGATCCAACACCTGCTGTTTACACGTTCGATTGCCTTGCAGGCGAACGATGTGCCGCTGGCCGAGCGCCACCTGCTAAGTGGGGCTCGCAACGCGGAGAGCGTCACTCCGGAAGAGCTGCTGGAGTCCATGACACGTACTTTTGCCGAGGTCCGGGATGCCGTCTCGGACGTGGGCCGGGCCTGGACGGAGTTTGCCGCCGGAGATGACCGGGTGGAGCGGGAGATTGCCCGCCTGCGCTCTCAGGCTGCGATGCCGAGCAGATTGCTGGCTCCCGCGCTGGCAGATGTGGAGGCGAAGCTGGCGACGACGCGGGAACACATGCACACCGATCCAATGGGAGCTTTGGCCACGCTGCATGCGCAGGTAGAAGCACTCGTGGCAACTGCCAATCAGCGCGTCCTTGCGGCTGAGCGGATGCGGGGGGAAATCAGAACAGCGCGTGGCCGGATGAAGACGCTGGAGCGCCTGCATGGCGAAGCCGTGGCTGTTGCCGCTGAAGCAAATGCCCGGTTGGCTGCCGCTCCGACGGCGGCGGGGCTTGTTCCCGAGGACAAGCTGAATGGCCTTGCTGAGTGGCTGACCCGGCTCGAGAGGAAGTGCGATGACGAGGCTTCCGAAGCCGTGGCTGTCGGCTTACGCAACTGGTCATCGGCAACGGAGGCATGCACCGTCCAGGACAGGGCGGTGCTGTCGACCTGCGAAGCGCAACTGGCGTCACGAAACGAGCTGCGTGGGCGCTTGGAAGCCTTAAAGGCCAAGGCACGGGCGTATGGACGGTCCGAGATGGGTGACATCCCATCGCTGTGCAGCCATGCAGAAGATCTGCTTCATGCGCGGCCCATGGACCTCCGTCTTGCCTCGGATGCGGTGGCACGCTATGAGCATCGATTGCGGGGCACCCACCCAGTCAATCAAGCACTTGGAAACGCGGGCGTGCGATGAAGGGGGACGCCTGCCGACGAAGCGGCTGCGGTGGTGTCCTGGAGGAGGGATACTGCAACCTCTGCGGCCATGCCGAGGCGAAGATCCCGGTGAAGTCTTCTGGAAGCATCACCACCGCCATGATGAATGGTGTGGTGCCTGTCTCGACGCACACTGGTCCCTTTGCTTCGAAGACTGCAACAGGTTCTGCGCCCTACAGCCGGGCAGCGGGAGGGACGCGTCGGACGCGCCATGCGGGCCGACACTCCTCTCGGAAGCAGCTCGGAGCGGGGCTGACCAGCCTTCCGGATCTGCCCTCGGTGGAGCCGGAGCGCGCGGTTCTGCTCGACCCAAGAGTGCCGGAACGCAAGCGCATTTGTGGTACGTGCGAGTCGCCGCTGCGGCGTGAGGTCGGCTTCTGCGGAAAGTGCGGCACGCGGTACAGCTTTGTCGCCATGTTGCATGCGGGCGACGTTCTGGCCAACCAGTACGAGGTAAAGGGACCGATCGCCTTTGGGGGGCTTGGCTGGATTTATCTGGCTTTTGACCGGCTGCTCTCGCGGTATGTGGTGCTGAAAGGACTCCTGAATGCGCAGGATAGCTCGGCGGCCGCGGCGGCCGTGGCGGAACGGCAATTTCTCGCGGCGGTGAAGCACCCCAACATCGTGGGTATCTACAACTTCGTTCAGGCTGCCGGCGATGGCTTCATCGTGATGGAGTACGTCGGAGGCAAAACGCTGAAGCAGATCCGCCAGGAGCGTGGTCCCCTGCCGCCGGCCGAAGCCATCGCCTACATCCATCGCATTCTGCCCGCTTTTGCGTATCTGCATCGGATGGGTCTGGTCTTCTGCGACTTCAAACCGGAAAACGTCATGCTGGAGCATGATGACGTCAAGCTGATCGATCTGGGGGGCGTTCGCCGCACCGGCGACCCGAATGGCGATATTTACGGCACGGTGGGGTACAGCGCGCCGGAGGCGGGATCTGGACCGACGCCTGCCTCGGACCTGTTTACCGTTGGCCGCACCCTGGCTGTACTGCTGATGGAGATCAGCGGCTTCGGCAAAGAGCACCTATATACTCTGCCGAGTCCGGACGAGAAGACGCTTTTCGCCGAGCAGGACTCTCTATACAGATTCCTGTTGAAGGCCACCGCAAGAGAGGCTGACGACCGGTTCTGCACCGCCGAGGAGATGACCGACCAACTGCTGGGTGTGTTGCGGGAGGTTGTCGCAAAGGAGACTGGGTCGCCTCGCCCAAGCGTCAGCACTGACTTCGGCGCGGATCTTCTGGCGCTCGATACAGCCGACGCCATGGAACCCGTCGCACCCGATCCGCGATACCTGCCCGTGCCATCCCTGGACCTGAATGACCCTGGCGCCGGGGCTGTCAGCGCAGCGGTCGCGTTGCCGGACTACGGCCGCTGCATCGCCGCACTCCGGCTTGCGTGTCACCGGATGCCCGAGTCTCGCGAAGCGCGTCTCCGCCTCGCGGCAAGGCTGACGGATGCCGGGCAGACCGAGGAAGCTGAACATCTGCTGCGTGCATTGGGTACGGAGGACGCTTGGGACTGGCGTGTGCTGTGGTTCCAGGCGCGAGTCTTTCTGGCTCGTCATCAGCCGGGGGATGCGCGCAGGCTCTTCGATCAGGTTTGCTTCGATCTCCCAGGCGAGTTGACGCCCAAGCTGGCCTTTGGATTAGCCGCTGAGTTTGAGGGCAATGTAGACCTTGCTGCCAGAATGTATGACCTGGTGTCGCGCGTGGACCCGGCATTTGTTTCGGCTGTGTTCGGGTTGGCGCGATGCGAACGGCGACGGGGTAACCGGAAGGCTGCGGTGGCCGCGCTCGGCCGAGTTCCTGCATCCTCGGCCTCGTATCTGCGCGCGCAGGTGGAAGCTACGAGGACGTTGCTCGTTGTGAACGGTTCCAGGCCACAGCTGGACGATGTTCTTGCTGCAGCGGCCAAGGCAGAGAGCCTGCCCCTGGACGATCGAGACCGCTTTCGGCTTAACAGGGATGTGTTTCAGGCAGCGATCACCGAGGTGGGCAGCAAGCGAAGCGGAACTGACGGAAACACCACGATCCTGGGACAGCCGCTTTCCGAGCCATCACTGCGGGCAGGGCTTGAGGGTGCGCTGCGGGCTATGGCCCGCTTTGCCGAGGAAGGTGAGCGCGTGCGCTTGATCGACGAGGCAAACCGCGTGCGCCCACGGACCCTGATCTAGGCCGAGCGCATCGTGGAGGAAGAAGTAGCATGATCTGCTCAGCCTGTACAACCGATGTACCCGACGACGATGCTTTCTGCGAGAACTGCGGAGCCAAGCTGCGTGAGGAGACGCAAGATGCTGCCGCGCCCTCTCCAGCATGCTCTTGCGGTGCAGCCCCTGGCGAGGTGGATGAGGATGGCTTTTGCCTTTCCTGCGGGAAGCGTCTGCTTCGACCAGCGAGCGACCACATGGAACAAGCACTTTCGACTGACTTCGCGGCGGTGAGCGACCGTGGTCTGCGGCATGACCGGAATGAAGACCGGTTCGCACTGGTTCAGGGGCAAGGCACCTATGGCCTGGTGGTCTGTGATGGCGTGTCTTCAACCAGCAACTCCGAAATCGCGTCTGCGGTAGTGAGTGCATGCGTTGCGCATGAGCTTACGGGATCCAGCGCGGGCGGATCAGACCTCGATGCTTCCGAAGTCGTCATGGCAGCCATCAGGGCGGCCTCTACTCAGTTGCAGACGCAGACAGGCTTAGGAGACACAGACAGATCGCCGTCGACCACCGTCGTTGCTGCACTGGTCATGGGAGATGAGATCACCATTGGATGGGCGGGGGACAGCCGTGCGTACTGGATTAATGGGGAGAGTGCTCGAGCGCTCACGCGCGATCACTCGTGGATGAACGAGGCGCTTGCAACGGCTGAGCTAACGGAAGAGCAGGCAAGACTGGATCCACACGCCCACGCCATCACCCGCTGGCTTGGGGCGGATGCCGAGGAGGAAGCGGAACCGGAGATCATGCGCTTTCCTGTACAAGCAAGTGGCATGCTGCTGCTCTGCACCGACGGGCTGTGGAATTATGTCGAGGATACTGACTCGCTCTTCAGGCTTGTGTCTGCGCTTGCAGGGGAGGACAGGAATGTGCTCGTCATGGCGCGACGGCTTGTCGATTTTGCGAAGGAGCAGGGTGGCCGGGACAATGTGACCGTCGCTCTGCTTCACCTGGGTTCGCGTGAGCCTGAGACAGCCGAAGCCGCATCCACAGAACAAAACGACGACCTGGACCGTAAAGAAGACACGGAGGAATCGAAGTATGCCGGGTCCGTTCAGGGCTGAGACGTTTCAGAATGAGTTTCTGCCGTCGGGATCGCGCGAGGTGCACGCGATCATGACGGTGACCGCGGAGGAAGACACGGCTTCGGAGATTCGCGGAGAGCGCGTGTTCGGGATTCTCTGCGACGTGTCTGGCTCTATGGAAGGCAGCAAGATGCAGGCAGCGAAGGAGGCCATGGCAAGGCTGGTGCAGATGCTGCCTCCGGACTGCAACTTTTTTCTCGTGGCCGGGGCCGACAGCGCTCACCTTGTTTGCCCTGCCATGCGGGCCGACCCCGGCGCGAAACAGCATGCGTTGCAGGCAATTCAGCAGATGCGAGCCTTCGGAGGGACGCGCATCTCGAACTGGCTCCATGTCGCCTGGGAGCAGTTCAGGAGCCGGCCGGGCTGGATCCGCCAGGCACTTCTGCTGACAGATGGCCAGAACGATGCTGGGGACCTTCAGCCATTACAGGTCATGCTGGCGCAATGTGAAGGCGTGTTTCAGTGCGACTGTCGCGGCGTCGGCACGGACTGGCAAGTGGATCAACTCCGGCCGATTGCGGGGAAGCTGTTGGGAACCGTCGACATCATTCCTACAGCACAGCAGATCGAAGCCGACTTCCGCGCCATCCTTGAGAAGGCACTTGCAAAGACGGTGAGCGATGTGACCCTGCGCTTATGGACGCCCCAGGGTGCCACGGTGAAGTTCTGTAAAGAGGTAAGCCCGGCCATCAACGACCTGACCCGCCGCGCCCGGGAGTTGCGGCCGCAATTGCGGGAATACCCGACCGGCGCCTGGGGTAGAGGAGAGAGCCGGGACTTTCATTTCTGCATTGAAGTAGTCCCGGGCGCGATTGGGGATGAGGTGCTGGCAGGACGCGCCAGTCTGGTCCACACCATCGCGGGTGTTGAGAACAAGGTCGCGGAAGCGCGCATTCTGGCCGTGTGGACCGATGACGAGGCCAAGTCCACCAAGATCAACAGGATCGTCGCTCATTACACCGGACAGGCCGAGTTGGCGCAATCCATCCAAGACGGCATGGATGCAAAGGCGCGGGGTGATCTGGACCGGGCTACGACGATGCTGGGCCGGGCCGTGAAGCTTGCGCAGGATTCCGGCAACGAGGCGACCGCCAAGTTGCTGCGTCGTGTGGTGGATGTTGAGAACGCCGAGACGGGGACCGTTCGATTGAAGAGCAGTGTAGCCAAGGAAGACTCGATGGCGCTGGAGACCCGGTCTACAAAGACAGCACGTATTGTGAAGGCGCAGTAAAGCCAGGCGACAAGGAGGCGATAGTGATGTCGACGGCAGAGAAGCAGATATGTCCGAAAGGACATGTGTCCACGGAAAGCGATTACTGCTCAGAGTGCGGTGCAAAGCTGGGGGGCAGCCCGGACAGGGGAATGGATGCCATGGGCAGTTCCGCATCGTCCCCTGGGCAGATCTGTCCGGACTGCGGAACGTTGCGCGAACAGAGTGACATCGCCTTCTGCGAGGTGTGTGGGTACAACTTTGTCACGGGAGCGCATGGCGAGGTAGGCATCTTGCCGACTTCGTCTCCTGTTGCTATCAGTTCGATACCGGAAGAGTCGGCTCAACCTGAGCCGGAACCGCCAGCAATCCCAATCCCCCAGCGATGGCTCGCCATGGTTTCGGTGGATCCCCGTTTGCGCGGGCCGGACAGCCCTGAAGCGCCGATTGACGTGGAGTCTTTCACCGTTGAACTGGACCATCCTGTGAGTCTTATCGGCCGTAAGGACGAGACCCGAGGCATTTTCCCGGAAATCGCTTTGCCTCTCGACGAGGCGGTGTCGCGAAGGCATGCGTTGCTGCAGAAGGATGAAGAACGGGGCCTGCTGCTTCGCGATATTGGTGCAGCGAACGGAACTCGGCTGAACGGCAAAGAAATCGCAGCCATGGTGGATTACGTGGTGAAGGACGGCGACGAAATCGCGCTGGGGCATTGGACCTGCATACGCATTGAGGCTCAGCAGTTTATCTAGCAGGTACGAAGCGCACAAAGGAGGCGGCATGTCGACAACCCTGGTCAATCCCGCTTCACAAAAGTCGTGGAACACCCTTCGCCTCCTCAGGGGAATGCGAGCGGTGATCCTGGTAGTGGATCTGCTCCTGTTGATCGCTTTGAGCAACGCGGTAAGCGAGCATCGCGCGGACCTCCGGCTGATTGGAGAACATGAAGCGCCGGGCATCACAGCCGCGCAGCATGTGGAGCTTGCCTTGTACGCGATGGACGCAAGGACAGCGGA
>CAXTGN010000150.1:0-10047 GCA_964243455.1 uncultured Acidobacteriaceae bacterium | reverse complement strand
CGGGCAGGTAGGCCGATCCTGCGGCCTTGAGCATGACGCCCTCATTGGAGCGGGCGCGGGCATCGCGATAGCCTTGATCGACGCCTTCGGCGCTTTCGACCATCTCGGCGCGGGAGAGCCGCAGCCGCTGAACAGGCTCCGAAGAGCGTTCGGCAGCAAAGAGTTCGGTCTGGGTTCCCTTCGGTGGTGCAGTCAGGCCGGAGACCGTGGATGGCAAAAGGTCAGCCACGATCTCCTCAAGGCGGGCACGGCGCTCGCGCAGCGGACGGGGCAGCTGCAGATCGCCGTCGGCAAACATCAGGTCGAAGGCCATGAAAACGACCGGAATTTGACGGCGGATGTCGTCCGCCACACGTTTACGGCCGATTCGCTGACCCAGCACGGCAAACGGAAGCGCCTTGTCGGTGGCGAGCTCCCAGCCGAGAATCTCGCCGTCAAAGATCAGGCCGCTGGGCGCTGCCGAGACCTGGCTGAAGGCCTCTTCCAGCTCGGGAAAGCCTTCCGTGATGTCCTCGCGTGACCGGCTATAGATGGCCACGCGACCGGGCCGGGCCGGATCGCCACAGTGCACCTGGGCGCGGATGCCGTCGAACTTGTCCTCAAGGAAGGCGTGGATCGTGCCGAGCTCTTCGGGCTGGTCTGGCATCGCGGCGAGTTCCACATCCTCGGCGAACCCGGCCTCCGCCGCGTCCGTGGCTAGCACGTCCGGGATCCCGGCTTCGACTTCGTCCTCAGCTTCGGCTGCCTTCTTGCGAGGTTTTCTCTTCGCCGGCTTGGGGGCAGCGACCTTCTTCGGCTTGGCCGTAAACCGTTCCACCGCTTCTTCCGGGGTTTCGACGGGCGAGGCCAGCATGAAGCCGAGCGGATGAAACAGGGTCATGCGAGCTTCGGCGAGCGTCCCCGCAAACGCGCGGAGGACAGCGCGCTGCAGGTCGGCCTCCAGCATGACGGCGTGGCGCACCGCCTCTACGGTCGCATTCGCCGCGACGGCAACGCCTTCCTCAATCAGGGACTGCTTCACCCCGATCCGCATGTCGCCGAGCATCAGTTTCAGCAGGTATTTTGCCTCCAGTGCGGTGGCCCGGCGAAGCAAAGCCTCGACCGTGGCGGACCGGGCCGCAGTGGTGCGGGCCGTGGCCATGCTGTCAAAGGCTTCTGTAAGCTCCCCGAGCGTGACCGTAGGCATGGCCGGTGCCTTGCCGTACGGCGCAGCCAACAGATCGTAGGCACCTGCGCCAAGGTCGCCGTGCTTGCGGTACGCGGCCGTCATGGCCGCATCCGTCGCGCCGGACACAGCTTTGAGCGCACGGGACAGGATGGCGCCGCCGGCGTTCAGTTTGCGGCTGTCGGCCTCCGGAAAGGGCTGGCCCGCGAGGTACAGGCAGAAGCGTCCGGCTTCGACGACCGGCTCGGGTTCGTCCGCTGTGGCGAGCCGCGCGACGGCTTCGGCGATTGCGGCTCGCTTCTTCAAACGGCTCGCCTCACCGGCAAGCGATTCCGCAACGCGCGCTACATCGGCAAAAAGGGCCATCTCGATCTGTCTCCTGAAGGCCGGGCAGGCCAGGAGATTCAGGGTACAAGGCTGCCGTGAGGAAGGGACAGTTCTTCAGAGCACGCAAGTGCCGCATTTCGAGCCATGGCGGGTGAGGAAATGGCGCGCCTGGGGGATGGCCAACCAGGGGTATTCAGGAAAGCATAGGATCGATCTACCAGCAGAAAGCATGCACACCCTCTCCCCCGAGTCCCACAGGACGGCAGTTGCTTTGAACCGGGCCGGAGGTGCACGCCGTATGCAGGACAAACTTCGCATCCGTTTTTCGTTCTCGAAGGCTGCCCCTGCAATCTTTCTGGCGGGGGCGCTGGCTTTTGTGGTTGGGGTCGCTCCGACCTGCCTTCTGGCGCAAACAGGCCCGTCAGCGACTCCGACCGAAGCGTTGCCGCAGGATCCCGGTGCGGCCGGGAGTCTCGCCGGCGAGGTCATGGACCCGAGTGGCGCCCTGATCCCCGGCGCGAAGGTGCTGCTGCGCGTACCTGGCAGGCACCGTGACCGCGAGACCCTCTCCGACAATGAGGGCGGCTTCGCCGTCGGTGGGCTGGCCGCTGGGGAGTACAGCTTTGTCGTCACCGCGCCCGGGTTCAGTGACTTTGCCTCGCTTCCCTTCACGCTCCATGCCGGCGAGGAACGCAGGCTGGAACCGGTGACCCTGGCGATCCCGGCAAACCATGCGGACGCGTACGTGACGATGAACCGCAAGGAGATCGCCGGCGCCGAGCTGCACGCTGCCGAGCAACAGCGGATCGTTGGGTTCCCTGACTTTTACACCAGCTTTGTCTGGAACGCCGCGCCGCTGGACGCGCAGCAGAAGCTCTCGCTTGGCCTTCGCGCCACGACGGACCGCATGGCCTTTGTCACAGCCGGGCTGGTCGCCTCCGGCGAGCAGATCAAGAACACCTTTCCCGAGTTTGGAGGCGGTGCCGCCGGCTTCGGCAAGCGCTACGGCGCGGCCTACGCGGACGGGTTTACCGGCAAGTTCATCGGGGCAGCCCTGCTGCCGGCGCTCTTCCGCCAGGACCCTCGCTACTTCTACATGGGCTCCAACGGCACCGTGAAACAGCGCGTGCGCCACGCAGTCGCCTCAGCCTTCCTGGCCCGCGGCGACAACGGCCGCACCGAGCTGAACTACTCGCACCTTCTCGGCAACGCATCAGCCGGCGCGCTGTCCACGCTGTACCACCCCGCTGCCGATTCCGCAGGCAAGCTGGCGCTCGACAACGCCCTGCTCGGCACACTGGGCGAGGCCGGCGTAAATGTGGTCCGTGAGCTGTTTCTGAAGCGCTTCGTCCGTGGCGGTGATGTCGACGCCAACGGGATGCCATAGAGCTGGTAGACTCGCGGGCCATGCGGAGATCCGTCCTTCTGCTCTCGCTTCTGCTGGCATGCGGTCTTCCCCGGGCGCTTGCAAAGACTTCCGTGCAGGCCTTTCGCAGCGGCGGACGCGAGGTGCACTATGAGGTATTTCCGAGTGGCAAAGTAGACGATCCTCTGCTGATCGTATTGCCCGGCACAAGTGGGCCTCAGGCTCCGCTGTACCGGTCGCAGGCTGCGTACTTCGCCGGGCAGGGTTATACAACGTTGTTGCTCAACTTCTTCGACGCAGGGGACTCCCATACGCCCGCCACGAGTACGTATCGCCTCTGGGCATCCGCCCTCGCTGACCTGGTCCGAGCGTGCGGGGAGCGGCCGGAGTTCAAGGGTCGCGCAGTCTTCGTGTTGGGCTTTTCTCTCGGCGCTTCGGTGGCTCTTGCGGCTGGTTCGGAGAAGCTGGCCGTTGCAGGCATCGCGGAGTGGTACGGCAGCCTGCCAGACCAGTTCTTCTTCGCCCTGAAGGGAATGCCTCCCTTGCTGATCCTGCACGGTGCGCGAGATAACAACATCCCGGTGATCAACGCCCAGCAGCTCACTCGTCTCTGCGGCATGGAGCACTTCGATTGCACGACCCATATCTACCCCGAGGAGAACCATGGCTTCAGCAAACAGGCATTGCCGGACGCTGACGCGCGTACCCTCGACTTCTTCCGCCAGCACCTTGGCACTGCTGCCCCGAATCCATGAAGTCCGCGATACCATCAAAACAGACGGATGCGAGGATTCGAAGCAAACTCGACGACACTCGCCGGTTCGCGCCGGAGCCACGGCCGCGCGCGCTTTCTATAGCTGCGCCCTCCCCCGATCCCATCCCGTTCTACCCACAATTTCAGATTCTTCAACCTGGGCCCTGCGCCCTGGACCCTGCGCCTGACCTATGTTTGACCGTTTAGACCAGATCGAAGCCAAGTATGAGGAGCTGGGCCGCCAGCTCTCTGACCCTGCCCTGCTTTCAGACCAGAAGAAGTTTCAAACCGTCGCCAAGCAGCACCGCGATCTCGAGCCGACCGTGGACAGCTTCCGGCGTTTCCGCGGCCTGCAGCAGGCCGTCGCCGAGGCCCGCACCATGGCCGCCGACAGCGATCCCGAGATCAGCGCCATGGCTGCCGAGGAACTGGCAGAGCTCGAGCCAAGGCTCCCCGAAGCCGAAGAATCCCTCAAGGTGCTGCTGCTGCCCAAGGATCCGAACGATGACAAGAACGTCGTCATCGAGGTGCGCGCGGGCACGGGCGGCGATGAAGCCTCGCTGTTTGCGGCCGAGGTCTTCCGCATGTATCTGCGCTTTGCCGAGCAGCATCGCTGGAAGGTCGAAATTCTGTCCGAGTCGCCGAGCGACGTGGGTGGTCTGAAGGACGTCACCGCGATCTTTGAAGGCGACCGGGTCTACTCGCAGATGAAGTACGAGTCCGGCGTGCACCGCGTGCAGCGCGTCCCCGCCACGGAGACCCAGGGCCGCGTCCACACCTCTGCGATCACGGTGGCCGTGCTGCCAGAGGCCGAGGAGGTTGACATCAAGATCGAGAACAAGGATCTGCGCGTCGACACGTTCTGCTCCTCCGGCCCCGGCGGCCAGTCGGTGAACACCACCTACTCCGCCATCCGCATCACGCACCTGCCCACCAACACCGTGGTCAGCTGCCAGGATGAAAAGTCGCAGATCAAGAACCGCGAAAAAGCCATGCGCGTCCTCCGCGCTCGCCTCTACGAGGTCGAGCAGGAGCGCCTCCACCAGCTGCAGGCCGCTGCCCGCAAGTCGCAGGTGGGCTCCGGCGATCGTTCGGAGAAGATCCGCACGTATAACTTCCCGCAGAACCGCCTGACCGATCACCGCATCGGCCTTACGAACCACCAGCTCGCCATGGTGATGGAGGGCCTGCTGCAACCAACCGTCGATGCGCTCATCGCGCATGACACGGCGGAACGGCTGAAGGCGCAAGCCGAAGCGGCCTAGGTCGTATGCGGATGGGCTACTTCGGCGGCAGCTTCGATCCGCCCCACCGCGGGCATCTCGCCGTTGCTCGTGCCGCACGGCAGCGGTTCGCGCTGGACCGTGTGCTGCTGGCCCCTACGGGTCGTCAGCCGCTGAAGCCGGACGGGCCCTCCGCCTCGTTCAACGACCGCCTTTCGATGACCCGGCTCCTGTGCGCCGGCGAGCCAGGTTTGGAAGCGTCTGCCATTGACGTACCGCATCCGGATGGCAGCCCCAACTACACCGCTGACACGCTGAGCCGCCTACGCGAAGACCTTCCCGCATCGGCCTCGCTCTTTGCCATCGTGGGCGCCGACGCCTTTCTCGGATTGCCGCAGTGGCGGGATGTCACACAGCTCTTCGAACTGGCGGAGTGGATCGTGGTGAGCCGCCCTGGCTTTCCGCTTGCCCAACTCCAGGCGATGCCCCTGACGGAAACGCAGCATGCCGGTGTGCACCTGCTGGACGGCCTCGCCGATCCAACGAGCGCCACAGCACTTCGCGCCCGTCTGCGGTCGCTGCAGCCCTGCGAGGACCTGCTGCCCCGGGACCTCTGCGAGTACATCGAGGCACACCGGCTCTACCGTCCCTGATCTCTCCCCGCTCCACCGTTTGCAACAATATACGGGTGAACCTCGGCCCCGATGCAACCATTGGCATAGATTTCGGCACGACCAACAGCTCGCTGGGCCTCTCCTCAAACGGTGAGGTCAGCATGGTGCAGTTTCCCTCCCTTACCGGTACGGGCGCGTCTTCGCGTTCGCTGCTCTACCTGCAGCGGGGGATGAGCAAGCCCGGCAAACCTGTATCCGCGTGGACAGGCGCTGCCGGGATCGAGCACTATCTCCAAACCGACACCTTTGACGATGCGTTCCAGGGACGGCTCATTCAGTCGCTGAAGAGCTATCTGTCGTCGCGCAACCTGACCGGCACAGAGATCTTCGGCCGGCAGTACCAGTTTGAGGAACTCGTCGCACGGATGTTGCGCGATCTGCGTCTACGGGCGAGCGAGTCTCTCGGCTTTGAAGTCACACGTGCGCTGTCCGGGCGGCCCGTGATGTTTGTCGGCGCGGAGACCGAGGCTGAGAACGACTTTGCCGTCGGCCGGTTAAGGGCAGCGTACCTTCAGGCGGGCTTCACGCATGTGGAATTTGCCATGGAGCCGGTCGCGGCGGCGTACGCTTACCAGTCCACGGTGGACCACGACGAACTGCTGCTGATCGGAGACTTCGGCGGCGGCACCACGGACTTTTCCCTTCTGCGCGTGGGGCCAACGGCACGCGCCGGCGCCGGGCCGCAGGTCCTCGGGACCACGGGCGTGGGCATCGCCGGGGACGCCTTCGACGCGCGCATTGTGCGGCGCTTGATCTCGCCGGCCTTGGGTTCGGAATCGCAGGCACGATCGCTGGGCAAGCTGCTGCCCGCACTGCCCGCGTGGATCTACGCCAACCTGGAACGCTGGCACACGCTCAGCTTTCTGCGCACCCGCGAGGTGCAAGCGATGCTGCACGCGGCAGAAAAGAATGCGTTGGAGCCGGAAAAGATTGAGGCTCTCCGCACGGTTGTGGAGCACGACCTGGGCTACCGCCTGCATCAGGCAGTACAGCGCGTAAAGGTGGAGCTTTCACAACGCCAGGAAGCGGAGTTCGTCCTCGACGCGGAGGCACTGCACCTGCGCACGCCGGTAGCTCGCGTGGACTTCGAAGCCTGGATCGAGCCGGAGTTGACCCGCATGCAATCGAGCCTGAATGAGCTGCTGCGCGACACCGGCACTGCACCGGGGGAGGTCGACCGTGTGTTCCTGACTGGAGGCACATCGCTGGTGCCCGCGGTGCAACGCGTGTTTACCAGCCGCTTTGGCGAGGAACGCGTGCAAAGCGGCGAGGCCTTCACCTCGGTGGCCTACGGCCTGGCCTTGATGGCCGAGGGAGCGAGCAGGCCTTAGGCGCCGTCTTGCCCGAGACTGCAAATATCGCTCCTTTTCCATCGCACGGGGCGCGGCCATGCTGCCGGAGTGATTTGGGTCAACGGTATACTCGGCCCACACGTTCCCCAGGAGAAAAGTCTTGCGCCTCGCCTTGAGCTTTGCCTTTCTGTGCGCCTTTTCAAGCGGCCTCGTTGCGCAATCCGTGACGGCCTTATCCAAAGTGCCGGCAAACTCACCGGGGGCACCGACGATCGATCAATCGCTGGAGATGTACACACTGAATGCGCCTGCGGTGTCGCCGGATGGCACGCATGTCGTGTACCAGCGGACGCGCACAAACTGGGACGCGAATGCTTTTGAGAACGACCTCTGGATCACCTCCACGAGCCACCCGCAACCACACAGGCTGACTGCGCCAAATAAATCCTCGACAGCCGCGGCATGGTCCCCCGATGGCCGCTGGATCGCCTTCCTATCCTCCCGGCCTGGCACCCTTCCCAAGTCCCCTGCCGACAAGCAGCAGATCTACATCGCCGCAGCCGAAGGGGGCGAAGGCGCGCAGCTGACACATGTGGAGACCGGCGTAAGCGCGTTCGAATGGTCGCCCGACAGCAAGTCCGTTGCCTTCACCTCGGCAGATCCCGATTCGCCAACACGCAAGGACCGCAAGGAGAGCTTCGGCGAGTACCAGGTCATTCACGGGGACTACACCATGGCCCACCTTTGGCTTCTGGACGTGCCCGAAGACGCAGGTGTGACCCACCCAACGCCGGTGCGCCTGACCGAAGGCGCTTTCACCGTCGGCGATTTCGACTTCTCGCCGGACGGCAAGAGCATCGCCTTCTCGGCGCAACGCGATCCAGACCTGATCTCCGCCAACACAGCGGACATTTACACGGTAACGCTCGCGGGTCACACGGTGAAGAAGATCGTCGACACCGCCGGCCCCGACACCTCGCCTTTCTGGTCGCCGGACAGCAAACAGATCGTCTTCCTGACCTCGAATGCGGAGCCCAACTTCTTTTTCACGAACAACCGCATCGCCGTCGTTCCTGCCGATGGCAGCGCCAAGCCTGTCATCCTGAACAGCACCTTTGACGAAGACGCGGACCTCGTTGCCTGGACATCAGGAGGCATCTACTTTACCGGCCGCGAGAAGACAGCGGCACGGCTCTTCCATCTTGACCCGGCGACAAAGGCCATCACCGCGCTGAGTCCTGCGCATGAGCTCGTCGGCGCACCGTCCATCTCTCCCGATGGCCGGCACATCGCCTTCCGCGACGCCGCGCCCAATCAGATCGCGGAGATCTATGCAAGCGACCTGGCCAGTTGGACGCCGGTCAAGCTCACCCATGCAGGCGATCAGCTTGCGCCGTATCCGCACACCACGCGTGAGGTGGTTTCCTGGAAGTCCGGCGATGGAGCGACCATCGAAGGCATCCTGGAGAAGCCTGCCAATTTCCAGTCCGGCACGCGCTATCCCTTGCTGGTTGTAATTCACGGCGGACCCACGGGTATCGACACGCCCGCGCTCGCGCCCGACCGCTACTACCCTGCCGAGCGATTCCTTGCGCGCGACGCGTTGATCCTGCGCCCCAACTATCGGGGGTCCGCGGGCTATGGCGCAAAGTTTCGGGCCCTGAACGTGCGCAACCTTGGGGTGGGCGACTACGCCGATGTCATCAGCGGCGTGGATTCGCTCATCGCCAAAGGCCTGGTCGACCCCAAACGCGTGGGCTCCATGGGATGGAGCGAGGGCGGCTACATCTCCGCCTTCATCACAGCCTCGAGTGACCGCTTCCAGGCGGTCAGTGTGGGCGCCGGCATCTCCGATTGGGCAACGTACTACTACAACACCGACATCACGCCGTTCACACGCCAGTATCTGGCCGGTACGCCACAAAGCGATCCAGAGATCTATCGCAAGACCTCCCCGATCAGCTACATCAGCCACGCAAAGACACCGACGTTGATCCAGCAGGGCAGCGTGGATCGCCGCGTGCCGGTGGCGAACTCGTACGAGCTGCGCCAGGCACTGGAAGATCGCGGCGTGCCCGTGAAGATGGTGCTCTACAACGGCTTCGGCCACCCGGTGGACAAGCCGAAGCAGCAGCGCGCCGTCATGGAAGAAAACGAGCTCTGGTTCAACCACTACATCTGGGGTGACCCGTTGCCTGCCGATCTGACGCCCGTAGCGAAAGCCAAGCCCGACGCAGGCGATTCTAAAGACGTAAAGTAAGTCGCGCTTCGGGCGCGGTCGTCCCTTACATGCATCTGTCTTCTGAGATCACTCCAGGTGCATGATGAGCCCAGAGCCTACGCCCACAATGCAAACGGAGTTCATCTCCGCCAACGGCCTGGTTTTCGAGACGCTTACCTGCGGCGACGCCCTGAGCGGAAAGCTGGCGCTGTGCCTGCATGGCTTCCCCGAGGTGAACCTCAGCTGGCGCGGGCAGATGCCTGTGCTTGCTGGGCTGGGCTATCGCGTATGGGCACCGAACCAACGTGGCTATGGGGGGAGCTCGCGACCCCCGCGGATGCAGGATTACGCGATCGAGCACCTGATGGACGATGTCGCCGGGCTGATCGACGCCTCAGGCGCGCGCGACATCGTGCTGCTGGCGCATGACTGGGGCGCGATTGTGGCGTGGACCTTTGCGGCACGGCAGGTGCGGCCTCTCAGCAAGCTGGTCATCATCAACGTGCCGCACCCGGTGCTGTTTGCGCGCGCGCTGCGGCGTAGTCCGGGACAGATGCTGCGCTCCTGGTATGCCGGGTTCTTCCAGCTTCCACGTCTGCCGGAGTGGCTGCTCGGCCGCCGCAATGCAAAGCTCGTGGCCGACATGATCCTGCGCACCAGCACCTCGCCCGTGACGTTTCCTCGCGATCTGCTGGAAGCTACGCGCGCCAACGCCGCCCAGCCTGGAGCGCTCACCGCCATGCTCAATTGGTACCGCGCTTTTCTTCGTGGCGGAGGCCTGCGTCGCCAGCTGCGGCTGGGCTTTCCGCCCATCGAGGTGCCCACGCTTCTGCTCTGGGGTGAGAAGGATGTAGCCCTGGCGAAGCACACCACCTACGGCACAGAAGCCTTTGCGCCGAAGCTGACGCTCCTTTATCTGCCTGGCGTGTCGCACTGCGTACGGCAGGATGCCACCGAGGTCTGCAACCAATCCCTGCGTGAGTTCCTCAGCGAGAAAAGTATGGTGAAGCTGCCGCATCACACCG
>CAXTGN010000149.1:3938-10085 GCA_964243455.1 uncultured Acidobacteriaceae bacterium | reverse complement strand
CTCACATGAAACGACTGCTCGCATCCTGCGCCATCGCCCTGCCGCTTCTCACGGGATCTGCCTTCGCGGAAACCTTAACCGGAGTCGTCTCGGACGCCATGTGCGCCAAGGACCCCGCCAAGGCCTCAAAGCCTGACCACGCCGCCTGCGCCAAAAAGTGCATCGACGGCGGCTCCCCGGCCGTGCTCATCGTCGACGGCAAGGTCTACCCCGTCTCCAACCCGGACACCCTGAAGTCCTTCGCCGGCAAGACCGTCACCGTAGACGGCACGCTCGCAGACGGCACCCTCACCGTCAAGTCCGTCAAGTAGGCTGCGCGTCCACGCATCAGCACGAAGGAATCATACGAAGCTGCGGCACTCCGGCCCCATGCACGGAAAGCTTGCAGTGAGCGCACGGCCTACAACTGCTGCGCCGCCGCCCATCGCCGACATGATCGCACACTAATAGCTTTGACTTCACATCCTCCCCGGCCTAGGCTGCTCGCTCAGTGCTGGGAGGGGAATCGTGAGACGTCTCTTAAAGGTGCTCGTCTCAGGTACGGCGTTCGCCGGCACGGTTCTGCTCGGTTGTGGAGGCGGTGTCTCGCCGCCGGACTACTCCGAGGCATCCATCACCGTCTCTCCGGTAGTCGCTTCCATGGCAGCGAGCGGTTCGCAGCAGTTCACGGCGAAGGTCGTGGAAGCGACTGGCGCCCCCTACTGGGCTTTGGGTCTCACCGGCAGCCAGGAAGATCAGGGGAGCATCGATCAGACTGGACGTTACACCGCGCCGGCAACGCCCCCGGTTATCAACTACGGCGGTGGCGCCGGCCCACAGGGTGTGGTCACTGTCTCGGTTTCCTCCTACTACCCCAAGCCGGGCACGCTCTTCGGTGCCGAGGTCTCCGACTCGGAGACCTTCATCATCACGGCTCCGTCGATCACGGTCGGCATCTCTCCCGCTACTGCTACCGTGCCCCTTGGGGGCACAGTCAGCTTCCAGCCCTATGCGGTCGGCAGCCTCAATCGCGAGTACAGTTTGCAGGTGAACGGAATCACAGGTGGCTCCGCCGTCCTGGGCACGATCGTGACCGACAGCCGCAACGCCGGGCTTTATATGGCGCCCGCCACCATGCCCATGACCGGCAACACCATTACGATCACGGTTATCTCCAAGGATGACCCAACAAAGACGGCGACCGCGACCGCCACCCTGCAATAGCTGCTGCAGTTGACTCTCCCAGGGTGATTTCATGGATAGCGGCGACGCAGTCCGCCTTCTGCCCCGCCGCACGCCATCAAGCAACGCTGAGCTTCACGTTGATATTTCCGCGCGTGGCATTGGAATATGGGCAAACTTCGTGTGCGTCGTGCACCAGTTCCTCGGCCTGCGCTTTGTCCATACCGGGCACATGCACCACCATCGCCACACCCACGCCAAACCCCTTGGCGCCCTTGGCCAGCGGCCCAAACTCCACACTCGAGTCGATCGACACATCGCTCGGCAGCTGGATCTTCTGTGTCCCGGTCACAAACTTCATCGCGCCGACGAAGCACGCAGCATAGCCGGCCGCAAAGAGCTGCTCCGAATTCGTCCCTGTACCACCGCCACCCATGCCCTTCGGCGGATCCAGCATCACATCCAGCTTGCCGTCATCGGACTTCGCCACGCCGTCACGTCCGCCCGTTGCCACGGCATGCGCCGTATACACAACCTTCTCCAAAGCCATTTAATTCATTTCCTGTCCAATCCGGACGATACCTTGGATGCTGACCTGTACCGTCTGAGTACGGCGGCAGATCTCTACCAGGGCGAGGCACTTCGGAGCGGCACTTTGCAGCGGGAAGCGGGAGAAACGATGGCACGAATCTTCATCACGGGATCGTCGGACGGATTAGGCCTGATGGCGGCAAATCTGCTTCTGAAGAACGGGCATAAGGTCGTCCTCCACGCCCGCAACGAGCAACGGGCCGAGGAAGCACGAGCCGCCTCACCGGGTGCGGAAGCTGTCGTTAGCGGGAATCTCTCCAGCATGGCGGACACCCGCCATGTCGCGCAGCAGGTCAATACACTAGGCACCTTCGACGCCGTCATCCACAACGCAGGCGTTGGGTACCGCGAGCCACGACGTATTGCCACAGAGGACGGATTGCCCCATGTCTTTGCGGTGAACACGGTTGCGCCCTACATCCTCGCCGCGCTGGTCGAGCGGCTCAGGCGCCTGGTCTATCTCACCTCCGGCCTGCGCCGGAGCGGCGATCCGTCCCTCGAAGATCTGACCTGGGAGAAACGTCGATGGGTCGGTCAGCAGGCATACTCGGACACCAAGCTGCATGACGCTCTGCTGGCCTTCGCTGTCGCGCGAAGGTGGCCCGGTGTCCTTTCCAACTCGGTGGAGCCCGGCTGGGTCGCCACCCGGATGGGCGGTGCCGGCGCTTCCGACGATCTGGACCAGGGACACCGGACGCAGGCATGGCTCGCCGTCAGCGACGACCCGCAAGCTGCAGTTACCGGCGAGAACTTCTACCACCTCAAACGCAGAGCACCCCTGGCGGCGACCAAGGATCACGGCATCCAGGAGCGGCTGCTCGCACGGTGTGAAGAACTCACGGGCATAAACTTCCCCAAAGGCTGACACGCAGAAGAGGTTCCCATGTGGTGCTCAGCGGCAGGGCATTTCACTAAGACATCCAGGAACGATCTTGAGCCCTGGCGTGGAGCTACGTTCCGTGTCTTCAGGGTGGCTGCAGCGCTGCTTCATGCCAGGGGCGGCCACGCGTCAGGTCTGCCTCTCCGGCGCATCCAACAGAGTGCTTCAGAGGGCACCATGAAACTACATCGATTTGTCGCTATCACGACGCTTTGCACCGTCGCCTCCATCGGTTACGCCCAGACCACTGGCACGCCCGGTACACCCACTCAGACCACGCCTGGTACCGTCCCCGGTGCTCCGGGTATCCCTGGCACACCCGGTACGCCGGGTACACCCAATGTGCCCGCAACCACCGGCACGGCTCCGGCCCCGGGCACGGTGCCGGAAACTGGCGCGCCTGGCACATCCGGCACGATGCCTATGACTCCGGGGACAACTGGCACTCCCGGTACAAACGGCACATCTGTCCCTGGACAGGCAACTGGAGCAGACACGACCGGTTCCGCCGCGACAACCGCCCGCCGAACGCGACACAGCCACCAAAACAGCACGCCTGGTAATCCCGCCACATCTACCCCGTCGACGACGACTCCCTCAACGACGACTCCGTCCACCACACCCCAGTAACGCCTCCGCAACGGCCGAATTGAGTTGCAGCGTGGCGCGTATACAGCGTGAGAGTTCCAAAGTTCGTTTTGGAACTCCCGCCGGCGCGCCACGCTGTGCTGGCATCTGCACCGTTGGATCCTCTGCTCAGCCGTAAAGGCCTGACTACCAGAGTGTGTAGTCGTGACGCAGCAGCGCAACAACGGCGATCAGAAGATTGGCAACGGCATGCGCCGCCACGGCTTCTCCAAGTCTGCCCTTCATGCGCGCGACCAGGCCGAACGCAACGCCCGCAAGGATGCCAGCCAGCCACATGTGCCCATGTACCAGACCGAACGCGACCGAGCTGCCCGCAATGGCCCAGGCGCTTAAGCGAAAGAACGATACGCTCTCTGGATCGGGATTCATCAACCTGCGTGCAAGATAGCCTCGGAAGGCGAGTTCCTCGGCGATAGGGACCGTGACAACCGCAGCCAACACACGTACGGTCACCCAAGCTGTACGAGCGGCAAACGGCAAGGCTGCAAGGCTGGCTGCCGTTGCAGACCCGTCCGTCGCAATCACATCCGGTTGAGCAAATAAGTGATGTACGCCCAGCCACATTGCTGCGATTCCCACGCCGGTAAGAGGACCCACGACGCTGAAGCGCCAGTCCAGCGTGCGATAGTGCCGGCGAAACGCCCAAAGCACCGCGATTGCTGCTAGAAAGCGAAGAGGGTAAAACCGGTCAAATCCCGCCGACGCTGCCTGGCTGAACACCGAGGCCGCGGTGATCGCCAGAAAGGGCCCGAGGTACACCGCTGGGACGTTGACGAAGTGGCTGCTGCCCTGCGGCCCGTACGCCCCGCTGCCTACTGCCGCGGGTAAACCTGTCGCGCGAAACCATTGAATATTCTGCGCCGTGAAGAGGAACCCAAGACTCACAAGATTGAAGGCAATCCAGCCGGCCTCCGAGTGGAATCCCTGCGTGGCGATCTCTGGGTGTCCCGCATCACCGATGGCAATCAGCGCCACAAGCCGGAAGAGATTCAAGGCCCACATCAGACCCAATGCCACGGGGATCAGCAGCAGGGCCCGGCCAAGGCGCAGCTCCCGGCGTGCATAGATGAGCCAAACGGCGGCAAAGGCGCTCATCAGCGCAAGACCCTCAAGTCCGGAGCACGTTCCGCCCACAATCACAAGGAAGCGGTCGGTCCCCAGCAGGTGCGTCGCACGGTCCTGCACTACATGCGGGTAGAAGAGGCGCAACAGCCATTGCGCCTGGCTGAAAGCGGCCGCCAGGGCCGCGGAGCCAATGCGCGAAGACGAGGCTCCCCAGGCCAGGCGAAACCGCTCCCGCAGAACAACCACGAGCGCTGAGCTGAGCGCGGCATACAGCCAGGCCGCTCTCAGGGAGCTGCCCAGCGCAAGCACCTTCTTCAGCGGCAGAAAGCTGAGAATCAGCGTGGCCGCAAGGACAGGGAAGAGCGCCAGCCACAGCCAGACAGCTGCCCTCAACCCGAAACTCGGCGGCAGGCTCCCGAACCGGAGCAGAAGAACCGCTTCCAGCACGGCTAAGGCGCCGAGGGCCACAACATGTATCGCGACAGGGACGGGCTGAATCTCGCGGCTTTCCAGGAAGACCGCGCAAAACCGCGGCCGACCAAAAAAGACAAGGGCCAGCCCAAAGACGATGGGCAGGCCCCGATACAGATACATGTTGAACCAGGGGTGAGGCAGCTGAACAACTGCCGTATTCTCAACGGCCAGCAGGAACAGCAGCATCCACAATCGGCGAGGCAGTCCGCTAGAGGACTCTGAAAGCTCGTTCACCCGCACGACCGAACCCTAGTAGTTTTACTGCGCGAGGTCCTGGAACCGCTTACGACCGCGGAGCACCAATACGCCACCGGCCAAAAGCACCAGCCCAGCCGTTGCACCGGAAGTGCTGATTTCGGGCGCCTTTGTTATAGAAAACGCTTCGCCCTTGCTGCCGCTGCTGAACAGCTTGGTCACGGCAACAATGGCACCCGCTCCACCGCCCGCAGCAATCACACCACCCGCCGCCTTTACACCGCCAGATACACCTGCACCCGTGGGGGAATCAGCGAACGCCAAACCTGAGGAAAGAGACAAAGCGGCCACAGCCGCAAGAAAACGCAAGCGCATCTTAAACTCCTGGGAACTGCCTTGAGATAAGGCTACAGTCTTCGATGCGAAAAGTGTGAGAAATCTCCCGCTGAATCGGAAACAACGGTAACAATTTGGGTGAACTTTGGTCGCCAGCTGGGAGCGTCCGGCTCACTCCCGGTCAGCTCTGATCCTTCGGCAAGCCCTCTCCCATGCCGTCGCTGGTAGGGCGTAAAACCTGTTCTGTTTCACGGCGCTCCTCGCTATCTCCATGTCCATCGCCCGCTGCTCCGACGCGCGCTCCCGTTTCCGATCCCGCCGCACCTCTCGCTAAGGTCGCGTTACCCGCGTCCTGTGTCTGAGATCCAGCTGTCTCCCGCCCGCTCTCCCTCGCTACTCTGTCCGCCATATCTTCCTCCCGGCCAGTGGAACAGGCCACGCCCGTTCTGATGCGCCCTAGGAGCACAACGGAGACTTATTCGGAGTCGGGTACGCAACCCACCGGAGTGGTCTGCACTCTACTAACCTGATACGGGACATCGGCCACGCAGTTAAAAACATATTCGGATAGGGGAAACGTATGGGTCACGGCGTAATCGCGTGGATCATTATCGGCATTATCGCGGGTTGGCTAACCGGCAAACTTATGAGGGGTGCCGGCTTCGGCGTCATCATGGACATGATTGTGGGCCTGATCGGTGCGCTCATAGGCGGGTTCATCATGGAGCACCTGCTTGGGGCGTCCGCTTCAGGTGGATTGATCTACTCCATTCTGGTGGCAGTGGTGGGCGCAGTCA
>CAXTGN010000149.1:0-3928 GCA_964243455.1 uncultured Acidobacteriaceae bacterium | reverse complement strand
CGGCCTTTCCGGTCATGATCTTGAGGCTATGCTCAGCAAGATATCTCTCGCTGTTGACCTTCCTGCTCCGCCTGATAACGGGCAATCGCTCGGCCAATCTTTAACCGGCATTTACTCAGGCAGAATCAGAATGAAACAGCGCCGCCTTTTCGGCGGCGCTGCTCTTTTGGGTCACAACAAGCATTGGTCAATCAGCTTTGAGGAGACCAGGACATCTTCGCTCCGGAGGCGGCCAACCTCGCTTTCTGGCCTAGTTCGCCTCGATCTGGTGCTCCAGAGCTCGCCGGCTCATCAGCATCATGGCCGCACTGCACAGGCCCGTTCCCAGAAGCAGCAGGCTGGAGGGCTCCGGGGTCACCGCGACCGGATCCGTCGCGATGAAGCTCTGCGGGAGGCCATCGGTCCATGTCGTTTGGGCCGCCGGCGTTGTCACGGGAGCATAGATTGTGTACTGGCTCAGGAAGCCGTTCCTCAGGCCGGGCGCCGCAGCCTGCGCCTTCGCCACCAGCTGTTGCGCGGTCGCATCGTAGCCGGAGTTACTCGAAACACCCGAATCCAGGACGTACCACACGGCAAACTGGATGTCTGCGTCGCTGTAGGTTCCCTTGCCGACCTGCGAAAACAACCAGGCATCTTCCTGCAGGGAAGACGACGAGGAGGTGGACAGCTGCGTTCCTGTAACCTGCCAGCTCTCACCAAGGGTTATGTGATCGTCGTAGTTAATGCACATCATGGGAGTCGTTGCCGTGCTCCCGTTCAGGCTCATGTTGTAGGGGTACACATCCACACCGTTGACACTTTGCCCACCAACACTTTTCAGGTTCAGCGTATCGGCGATGCTTGTACGGCAAACCACCGCTCCCATGCAAGCAAGTACAACAACTGCCAAGTTCTTCAAGCGCATCATCGTCTCCTGTGGCTGTGTGCGCCACGCGTTTGCGTGGTGCTGGGGAAGGGTGGATCTGAATCGCAGGATGCTTTCATCCGTCTCTGCGTTCCGGGACCTTCCGTGAATCTTGGCGCGCCCTGCTTCCAACGCCATCCTTCTATGCCGTCCTGGTGGTTGTACAACACGTCTGCCGCTATCGCGGCTGGCTCGCTTTCATCGCCGTCAGTACCCAGTCGGAGCATCCCAGCCTCGTTTGGCTCCCATGGGTTCGGGGTATGACAAGAACTTATCCTGTTCGGGCAGGGTCTTACCCTAGTAATTGGTAATTTGGGGTGATCCTGTGGTAAGTCGCTGTCGTACCGGTACGAGGGGGCAAACAGTCAGGACCTAAAGTCATGTGATTCGCCGGAAACAAACCCGTCTCCACAGTGTTATGTAAGAAGTGAGCCATACTGCCCGGGCCGCCGCGCCAGTCCGCAGATTTCTCCGGAGCGGCACTCGCCACGTTGCATCTGCCGTCTTATCCTTATCGGGACACAAGGAGTTCGTTTGCGCCTCAACCGCTTTGCCTTACTTTTGTTCGCGTGCGCTTTCTTCTGTTTGCCTGCCCCTCCTGCAATGGCCCAGAGCATGCCTACCGCCAGCCGCGGCGTCGTTCCGTCGGCCTTCCTTGGCATCACAGGGACCTATACGGGCCTGTATGGAGGTCGCAATCTAGGCATCACAGCCGGTGTCGATATCGGCTTTAAACCCTTTTTCGGCTTTATGCCCTCGGTGGAGGTGCGCGGGACCTACCCTGTCGATAACGGCTCCATCGTTGGCGAAGAACATCTTGAGGGCGGTATACGCATGCAGAAACGCTACGGGCGTTTTCGTCCCTACGGCGATTTCCTGTACGGACGGGGCGCGCTGAATTACCAGAATGGCGGCCTGGCTGTACCGATGCAGGCCTTTCGCTATGTACAGACCACCGGTAACGTCATCTCCCCGGGAGTTGGCGTGGAGGTGGACGTTACGCAACAGCTCGCCCTGCTGCTGGACGGGCAGCTGCAAATCTGGCCGGTCCCGTTTGATCGGTCCGGGAAGACCGCGAATTCGGGTCATATCACTTCGTATCCGGGAACAATCGGTGTCGTGTATCGCTTCAACTGGCTGCAGCATGGGCACCCGGCGCCTTAGCACCCGTCCCGGCATCCCTCAGTACTGGGTAACGATCTGTGGGTGGCGATGAAGCCACCAGCACGGCCCCGCGCCAGCCTCGGGCAAGAGCGAGTGGCTACAGTTCACTGTGGTCGTCTGTTGGGCATACACCTCGAAGTGGTTGCCTTTCAGGGTGGCCGCTGTCATCTCGCTTACCTGCGCTGTGCCCATCCCGTGACCGGAGAGCATCAGGACCCGCCAGGCCGCCCAGTCCAGCGGATAGGCAAGCAGCAGAACCCCGAGCACCGTGAGTCCGGCTCTTTGAAGCGACCGACGGAAGGGGGTAGGTTTGCGGCTGGCCATTTCGCGAAGAGTAGCAAATTCTGGCCTGTCACCGCACGCAACCGAGGCGCCCCGGCAACTTACGCCGGGGCTGCAGCGTATATTCAGAGGTTGCTGTGATCAAGTCATTCCTCTGTTCTCTAGTGTATGCCGTTCTGTGCCTGAACGTTGTCTCCGAACTTCGCGCTCAGGAAGTTGCGACTGCGTTGCTGCCACAAGCGCCGGCGCCGCAGACCTCCACCTCTTCCAGTCAGGGAACTGCCTCTCCGGCACAGCAGCCGTCCAGTGACGACGAGCTGAAGGCCGAAAAGAAGCAACGGCTGCTCGGGATCATGCCGGCTTTCAACACGGTACCCGGCGGCGTAGCCCAGCCCCTTAAACCTTCACAGAAATTCGATCTCTGGTTCCACTCTGCAACGGATCCGTTCACCTTCGCGGTGGCAGGCATCGACGCCGGTATCGAGCAGGCCGACAATACCCATCCCGACTACCATCAGGGCTTCGAGGGCTACGCCAAGCGATTCGGCGCGGCCTATGCTGACAACGTGGATGGGAACTTCTGGGGCAACGCCGTGCTCCCCAGCCTGCTGCACCAGGATCCACGCTACTTCCGCCTCGGGCACGGCTCAGCCAAACACCGACTAGGGTACGCCCTGCTGTCCACCGTGCGCTGCAAGGGCGACAACGGCAAATGGCAGCCGAGCTACTCCAATATCGGGGGAAATCTCATCGGCGGCGCCATCTCGAACGCATACTACCCTGCCTCCGACCGCGGCCTGGGACAAACCTTTGAGAGCGCCTTTACGGTGACCGCAGAAGGCGCACTCGGATCGATTGCCTTTGAGTTCTACCCCGACGCCATCGGCTACCTGAAGCGTCACCATGGAAAGAAGCCGGACCCAAACGCAGCACCGCCCAGCCCTCAGCCCGCAACGGCCCAGCCGTAAGCGCAGCATCGGCTTTTGCTTGCCATTTCCAAAGAAACTCCTCGGCTTTCTTCGCAGCGACTCCGAAGTCGCTCTACAGATTAAACAGCTCACGCAGCCTTCGCGTCTGGGACCGGCTCACCGGGATCTCCGTGCCGTTGCGGTCGTCCATGCGTAGCTTGTAGCTGGACTTGAACCACGGCATCACCTCGCGAATGTGTTGCAAATTGACCAGGTAGGAGCGGTGCGCGCGCCAGAACTGCGCGGGGTCCAGCTGGTCCGCCAGCTCTTCCAGCGTGCGCACGTTGGAGTCCCCTTCCAGCGTCTTGGTCATCACCGAGATCCGGCCTTCCTCAATCGAAGCGAAACAGACGTCCTTCTGGTCGACCAGCAGCAGGCGATCCCCGTTGCGAACCACCACACGCCCTGTCCGGCCCGGTGCACCTGCGCTACCCGGACCGCCCATCGTCTGCTCTTCCACCATGCGAAGAAGCGTATCGAGTTTGGCCTGGGCGACCTCCCACAGGCGGGCGCGGTTGCCCGAAGGCGCCGCGGGTTCGACTACGGGCACCGACGCGATCCTTGGAGCGGGCATGGTCGGGGCCGGGATCGTACCAGCTCGCAACGGCTC
>CAXTGN010000148.1:8316-10118 GCA_964243455.1 uncultured Acidobacteriaceae bacterium | reverse complement strand
CGCAGCTCGCCGCGCTCTATCGACATCATCCGGGGCGGCGACTCCACGCTCGCCGGGTAGTCTTGCAGCGAGAACTCACGCAACGTTCGCCGGACCGCCTTGCCTCCTTCGGCTCGCATGCGGGCGAAGGTCTCGGCGGGGTTCTCGGCGTCGTTGAGCGCGCGAAGGAACGCAAGCAGCGCTTCCCTTTCCACCAGCCGGGCCCGGCCGATAAGGATGTTTGGAAGCGCGGCCATCAACTGCTGGGCGGCGCGGGGTTGCAACTCAAACAGGCGTTGCAGCTCCTTGCGGTCATAGTGTGACCGGGAGGACTCCTTCACAGAGCGCGCAATCGGCACGATCCTATCAAGCCAGGAGAGGGACCGGGGCATAGCGAAAACCTCAGAGGTCGGTGGCCCAGTTCTCCAGGCCAAGGAGGTCGGGGACATGGTGGAAGGCCTTGTCGTAGGTGACCAGCACCGCTCCAAGCGCGATGGCGTGGGCTGCGATCTGCATGTCGAAGGGGCCGAGGGACTTGCCCATGGCTTCCTGTTTGGCTCGCAGGCGACCGTAGACCGCGGCCTCTTCCCTTCCCCAGGAGTAGATGGCGACGAGTTGGAGGAACCAATGCAGCAGCTGCATTCGCTTCTCCCCGATGGGCGACTTGGCGATGCCGTAGAGCAGTTCCGCCGCGGTCACGGTGGAGATACACGCCACTTCACCGGGCCGGAGGGACAGCATCCTGGCTCGCAGTGCGGGCGACCTTCCCTTGAGAAGGTAGCTGGCCTGGTTGGTGTCGAGCAGGTAGAGCTGGCTCATAGCTCTTCGCGGGTCTCTGAGATGCCTTGCGCCCGGTCGGCCAGGAAGTCATCCGGGAACCGGTTCTCGTCGACGGCGGCGAAGAACTCCGGCCACCCCCCAGGCGACTGGGACAGGATCAGGTCGCCGCTCGCGGGATCCCGGCGCACGAACACCTCTTCGGCGGAAAAGCGGAACTCGGCCGGGATGGTGACGTGTTGACTGCGGCCGCTCATGAAGACTCTGGCTCTGGCTGCCTGGGGCATGGCGGTCCACCTCTGCTACCCATCATTGCTGTACAGCGGAGACGTTGTCAACGCGAATCGGATCATTCGTGCGCGAACGCGCACCTATCCCCTATCCTTGAAAAGGCTGTTTCTGGCTTTTGATAATGCACGTTATCCAAAGTGTGCCATGCTGAGGTGCAGAAACCATGGAACTTGCGCTCCTCAACTCGCCCACTCGCGCCCCAGGTCCGGCCGAGGCCTTGGAACTGCCCCCTGCCATGCTGAGACTTATGGAGGGCGTCGAGCGCAGCCTCGTCTCCGAGAACTCGCGCCGCGCCTACCGCACTTCCCTGCTTCAGTTCTTAACGTGGTGCCAGGCGAACGGGACGGAAGCTTTCTCGCGCCTGGCGGTCCTGCAGTACAAGGACGACCTGATCAGAAGCCAGAAGCCAGGCACGGAGGGGTCGCGGCTCTACTCGCCCGCAACGGTGAACCTGCGTCTGGCCGCCGTCCGTGCCTTCGCTCAGGAGGCCGCAGACGCGGGCTTTCTGGACCAGAGCGACGCTGCCGCGATCGGAAGGGTACGCGGTGAAAAGCAGGCTGGGTCACGACTTGGCAACTGGCTCCAGAAGCACGAAGTGGATCACATCCTGAGTTCCGTCGACCGGAGTACAGTCCGCGGTAAGCGCGACTACGCGATCCTGGCAGTTCTCTTCGCCACTGCCCTGCGGCGTCGGGAACTTGTCGAGCTCCAGGTCGGCACGATTCAGCAACGTGACGGGCAGTGGGGACTTATAG
>CAXTGN010000148.1:0-8306 GCA_964243455.1 uncultured Acidobacteriaceae bacterium | reverse complement strand
TAGGCCTCTGCGGCAAAGGTGGGAAGGTCCGCAATATCAGCCTCCCGGAGTGGGTCAGAGTGGCGTTAAGGGAGTGGCATGACGCCACACGCATCGTCCAAGGACCTGTGTTCCGGAGCATCTCGCGGCACGGGAAGCTCGGGACGGGGCAGATGTCGGAGGAGAGTGTGAAGCTCATACTGTCACACTATGCGAGTGTGTGTGGTCACCCGAACTTCCGCCCGCACGATGCTCGTCGCACATGCGCCCGCCTGTGCCGAACCGGGAACGCTGCCCTTGAGGATGTTCAGGAACTGCTGGGCCATTCGTCCATCCAGACCACTGAACGTTATCTGGGAAGAACTGAAGGGTTCAAAAGGGCGATCACGGACATAATAGGCGCGCCAAACCCGAGTGTGTGAACGTGTGAGTCTCCTACTCGCATACTCGTGCCCACTATAAGTGAGTTTCAGCCCTCGACGTCGGAATAGAGGATAACCTTGGGCGCTCATACAGTCACACCGTATGAGTGTATGAGCCGAGACGATTGCGCCTGATATCGAACCATGTCGATCTTCGAGACCCAAGTCTTCTGTCGTGAGCTTCGGCCACATTGGACAGCCGTTCTGAAGAGAGTGTGATCCTCATACTCTCACACCCTTTGGCGTCGTCTGGATACTGAATGTGCCGGAACGGGTGCGCCGGAACTTCACCAGTTTCCAGCGAGATGTTTCTGGGTGCTGTCATCATGGGCCGGATCTGGCCCCCTTTCTCGCGTGATTCAAGGCTAAGCACAGTATGAGAATAGGACAGTAAGAAGCTCACACCGTCTGAATGTATGCGTGCGCAGCCGACCATGACCTTTAGCGGTTTCAGCGAGGTCTCACACACTGTAGGACAGGTAACAGCCTAGGAGGGTGTCGAGCCTTTCAGGTCCTAAGCGGTTTGCTGCACGCCAAATCTTGGTTGGTCCTACAGTATGAGAGTAGGTACCTCACACAGATTTAGCCGGATACCCTTTCTGCACCTGTCGTACTGTATGAGTGTGTGACGTTCGGTCAGTAGGAGAGTGTGACGTGAAGATTGCTTTTCTGGCAAAAAAGGGAGGGGCAGGGAAGACCACCTCCAGTCTCTTGGTTGCGGAGGCTCTGCGACAGGCAGGGAACCACGTTGCCCTGCAGGATTTCGACAAGCAGGGGTCGAGCACGAAGAGCATCCGGCACTCCGGCTCTGAGGTGGAGATTGCCGTACCCAAGAATCAGTACACCTACATCGTGTTCGACACGCCCCCAAATCTTGAACACGCGGCGAGCCTGGTTGCGGTGCAACAGGCCGACGTCGTCATCATTGTGACCGGCCAGACGGTGGTTGACTTCTGGGAAGTCAGCGAAGCCGTGGAGTTCGCCGAGAAAGCCAATCCCAAGGCAGCCGTGCGAGTTCTCATCAACCGGGTGAAGACAGGAACGATCCTGGCCCGGAGCGTGGAAGATTCTGTTGCGGCGCTCAAAATCAAGGCACTCAAGACGCAGATCCCGGACCGGCAGGTCTTCGCTCACTTCGTTGGCGGAGGGGGCTGGAACGTCCTCGACCGCAGCGCCCAGGCGCTCGCCGGGAAACTGGCCCTGGAGATCGTCAGTCTCCCACAAACTGCTTCCTTGGAGCAGGGAAGTAAACGGCTGGCGAGGGCCTAAGCGAGACCATCATGGCGAAGACAAAATACAACCCGCTGCAAGCGATTCAGAACGATCCCTTGGCCAGCCTTAAGAAAGCAACAGTCGAACGGGCCGACTCTGAAGCATCCTCATCCGTGCCAGACGCGGCTGTCCACAATGGCAGAAACCAGACGCGCAGCGCAGAAGTGAGTGAGGCCGAACAGAAGCCTGCCCAGCCGGAAGGCATTCGTCTGTCGAGTGCGCCCGTGAAGCCACTCTCTTCGACGATGAAGCCGTCCCGCAACACCGTTTACCTCTACCCGGAGGACTTGACCAAGCTGAGACAACTCAGTGGGTACGCGTCTACCGAGCACGGGATAAGGGCCAATGACAGCATGATCGTGCGCGCCGCGCTTTCGCTCATTGAGACCGACGTGCGATTTCTGCACGCGCTCAAAGATGCTGTCCTGTCGGACCGCAGACGAACGGCGCGACAGTCCTGAATAGGAATTGGCGGGGGCTTTCGGATCCGACGACCTGTCTGCGTGCTGAGGAACAGTGACTCACGTTCGGACGTAGGGGTGCCGGCAATGACCTCCGAATGCAGGCGGTAGTACATGCGGGAAAGTCTCAGGCCGCCCCGCTGCACCGTCAATAAGAATTCTGCCTTCTGGTTCCGCACGCCATTCGCCCCGTGTTTCGTCACAGCCTCGTTTCCCCCTCCTCCCCCAGAAGCGTTGTAGAATTGTGCTGCCTTCAACGGCTTTGATACAGTGGCATTCGTTTTTCCAATAGCGAGGGGCGATAGAACTGTTCAGCCCGCCCAGCAGGTGCTGAGTCCAAAGAGGTGATTGTTTGAGACATTCGTGGATCGTTCCTAGTAGCGTCGCGGTCGCAGCAGGGGCTGGGGGTTTGGCGAGCAATCTAGTTGCATCTGACATTCAGCAAAGAGTAGCCCCATACGAATGGGTCGTATGGCTAATATTTGGGCTCTCCATAGTCGTTGCTGTGATGGCGGCGATTCGGGACAGGAAACGTTCCACCGCAGATCAGAGTCTTGGCAAAGGGCAACCACGGTTGCTTATTCGCGGAGACAATCAGGGTATAGCATCAAGCGGTAACCACACCGTGAATATACAGCACGTCGGAAATATCGATAAAGAGGGCGATCCAAGCTGATTGCTGTCGATACTCAAACACGCTGCGCAGCGAATCCTGTCCAAACAAGGAGAGGATCGCGACTACGATCTAATCAGGGATGGTCTTCTCGCAGGCCAGGTGATCGTTTCGGAGGTCCCTGGGAAGCTCGAAATTGATGGAGATAATGACGGTATAGCGTCATCGGGTAACAACAATGTCTTGGTTCAGTCTCGCAATATCGTTCTGAACCTATCGGAGGCGGACTCAGGGGAACTTCGCCGCGCCCTCTTTCCGTCCCTGCCCGGAGCGCCTCCTCCTTCTCCACCTCTACGGTTTGTCGGTAGGACTCGAGATATCGCGAACATCAAAGAGCATCTATCGGACACGGCTAAGGCTGCTCCCGCCGTTGTCGTCGACGGATGGCCGGGCGTTGGAAAGACGAGTCTAAGCTCGATGATTGGGCACATCCCCGACTTGGCGCAACATTATCCAGATGGAATCCTTTGGGCTTCTCTAGGGGTGAACCCAAGTTTGTACGGCAGTTTAGCTGCTTGGCAAGGGGCACTACAAACCGCCGAGTTGGTTACCGCCCCATCTTTGTCCGTTCTTTCTCAGCGGCTTAGGAGTCGGATTGGCTCGCGCCGGTTTCTCCTGATCATCGATGACGTTTGGCACGTTGCTGATGTGGGTCCGATATTAGCCGCTCGGGGACACTCGACTGGTGTTCTCATGACGACTCGCAAACCCGAGGTAGTCCAAGCTCTTGTAAATGAAGGTGTCACGCGATACCGCTTAGCCCCTCTTGATTCTGACGACGGGCTCTCCTTGTTTAGATCGCTTGCTCCTGAAGTTGTAGCGCGTGACGAAACACTTTGCCGAGACCTCGTCGAAGAACTGGAGAGACTACCGCTCGCCCTTCATGTGGCCGGAAGGCTTCTGCGGACGGAGCATGAGCTTGGCTGGGGTATTGAAAATCTCATCCAAGAGATCAGGTCGGGTGCAGCAATCATTGCTGCAGAAGCACCGAGCGACAGAGCCGAAGAGGGCGTTTTGCCAACAGTATCCGCCCTTCTAGCCCGAAGCACAGACTTTCTCGATCAAGAGCTCCGTTCGCGCTTTGCTCTCTTGTCACTGTTCACCGCCCGTCCCGCCACCTTTGACCTGGGCGCGATGGAAGCATTGTGGAAAGTTCAGGACGGCCGACCATTCATAAGGAAGTTAGTTGATCATGGTCTCCTAGAGCCTGTTCTGGGGGGGCGTTTCCAAATGCACTCGCTGCTCTCGGCCCACGCCCGATCGCTGTTGGGTTCTCTCTAGCAGCATTTCACCGCACGGCTCCCTAGGAGTCGAATGGAGAGCGTCTAATCATGTTCATCTACGATTTGACGGAAGCTCGCTATTGTCTCGCAACCTACTACGCAGGCCGTCTCCGGGTCGCCGATGAATTGCTGGAGCGGGGCGGAGCTAGGTCGGTCGAGGGGGTAGCGATCCTTCGAGCTGAATTCCCCCATATCGTCAGCGCGATGAACTGGGCGCTCGATTCAGCAAAGGACAGCAAAGATCCAGCAGTTGTTGATATGTGTGTCGACTTCATGAAAAGGGGTAGCAACTTACTTGAAGTAATCCAGAATCCTCTCGAGCAGCTGAAATGGCTGATGGACCTCGCTTCTTTGCTAAGGGCGTTGTCAAGGTACGACCAAGAGGAGGCGGCTTTACGGGAAGTTGCGGAAAAGCACACAATCCTTGGTGATACTAAACAAGCGATCATTGAGCTAAATAGAGCACTGGCATCAGCCGAGACAAGACAAGATTCCGTGTCGCAGGCCGACACTCTCTATAGCCTGGGCTGGGCATATTATTCAACGGGGTTTCCATCTCGAGCCATTACGCTTTTTGAAGATAGTCTAGAGCGAATCGAAGGAACAGAACTCCCAAGATTGCGGGCGCGGATTCTTACTGCAGCCGGGCTTGCTCATCAAGATTTGTCAGAGTACGCAACCGCTCTTGAGCGTCACAGAACCGCTCTTGATCTGGCCAGGAACGCTGGCTCTTTAGCGATTGAGGCAAACATCTTGAACAACATGGCTATGGTGGAGAACGATCTGGAAAAGCCCCGCCGCGCCATTCCCCTTCTTCGCCGCGCCTTATCGATCCATCGTTCTTTGGGTAATCGCAATAATGAAGCGAACATCTTGGTGAATACGGGTTTGGCATACGCAAACCTTGAGAAGTGGAAGAGAGCAATCAGCTGCTATAGAGCCGCACTCAAAATAATGACTGAAATCGGCAGCGTGCGTAACCAAGGCCGGGTGCTTGGAAACATTGGTGTCGCATTCAGGGCGCTCGGGCTTCCCCATAAAGCACTGCGGTTCCATAGGCGGGCATTTGTTTGTTCTCGCAAAGCAAATGATGAAACCGAGATGTTGCAACATCTCTTACGACAAGGGTGGATACACGAGGCTTCAGAAGACTTCGAGAAAGCGATCGCGATCTATTCCACCTATTGTGAGATGGCAGGTCTGCAACACCGCCCGCATCAGCTTGGCATTGGGTTGAGAAATCTAGGAGATGCATACTTTCTTTCGCGGAGAACCAACGAATGCATTGAAGCCTATGAGAGGTCGTTGACGGTCGATACACAGTCCCAAGAATACAGAACCACGAAGGGAAAAGTGTTATATAGAGTTGGACTTCTGTACACGAGGCTCGGTCGCGTTTCCAGAGGGCTAGACTTCTTGGTCCGAGCGGAGCGTGCAGCAAGAAGAACCGAGGATCTACAAACTTGTAGAAGAGTTCTACGACGGAGAGGGGATATTTACTTCGGGCTCGGTCTTCATCGGAGATGCGCAGCATGTCAGGTTCGGGAAATTGACGTGGTACGCAAGATGATGGCAGGGACCAAGGATGGAAGAGTGCTCAGCACACTAGGGGACGCTTACCGGGATCAAGGTCGTTATCTCGATGCTCTATCGATTCATGATCAAGCAGCACGGATGGCCCCCGAAGATCCAGAAATCGAATATGGAAGAGGGTTGATCTTTCGTTGTTTGGGTATGCTGCCGGAGGCTAAAGTGGCCTTCGAAAAGGCTGTCAGTCTTCGACCTGATTCTGTCGCTTATAAAATCGCGTTCACTAAAGTTGTGATGTCACTCGGACAAGAGAGCGAGGCCGGCGGGCTCTTCGACGATACAGAAGCGCAAATCGGAGCGCTTAGCCGTTACAACCGCGCATGCTTGGCGGCGTCGAGGGAACAAATGGATGATGCGATCCGTTTCATTGAAGAGGCTATGTGGAGAGAAGAAGTTTCCATTGGATGGGCACTTCGTGATCCAGACTTGGCCGGGCTGAGGCGGGAGGCGCGCTTCATCAAGATGATTGCAACTGAACGAGGACGAAAAATGTGATCCAGAGGTGCTTCCGAGTTCCGGGTCATCACACTTTCATGTTGACCTGCTCTCATGAGCGGCGATGTCCGAGTTTCGTAACAGCCTCGGAACTGGACCCTGCTTCAAGGCTCCGCAAAGGAGCGTGTCGGAGAAGCGGGGAGTGGGTTGGGGAGAACCCGAAGCGGCGTTCTCCCGGCCTTTTCTGCAGCTATGCGGCTCTTTGGTGGAAGGGCTGGGTCTGCTCGTCTCCTGCAGACTCAAACAGCACGAGAGGTGTGCGAGCCGTACAGGTACTCAGCAAACATGGACATCTGGGCGATCTCGCGTGCTGAGTGCGGCGTTGGGGTGGTGTCCTGGCGGCGGCGGAAGTGGGCGAGGGCGCGGTTGAGTTCGTGAAGAGCGGCAGCGTTGTTCATCGGGTCTCCTTCGAGGGTCGGGCGTTGTGTTGGGCCTGAGAAGCGGGGCCGTTTCCAGCCCGGTTCCGGTTAGGCGGCTCGGTTCTTCTTCGCTGCGCTCTTCTTCTTCTTAGCGAGAACAAGAGTGGGTTTTGTGACTCTCGGCGTTTTCGGCTTCGGTTCTGCTTTGGGCGAAGCGGTAATTGCTGCATCGGCTTCGGCTAGGAAGTCGGGCTCGTTCTCGCGCGGGATGCCGCGATGACCGCTAAGCGCGAGCCGGAGGGCGAACCGAGTCAGCTTGTCGTCTGCGGTGCCGTCAAGCGTGGACAGCAAGACCTCTTCGGCGCTGCGGTGGTCGGCCTCATGTTCTTCTTCCGCACTGATCTCCTCGGCCAGGTCATCGGCGAAGGTGTAGGGGTCGAGGTTGACGATGGCCCGAAGCAATACCCGAAGCTGTGCCGCGCTAAAGCTAGCGGGGGCGTTCTCAAGGATGCGGTTGTACGTGGCTTCCCGGGCTTGGCGCTGTTCATGCCTGCGGGCCTGTTCCGCTTCGTACTCCTGCTGCTGCCGGTCCATCTCCAGCCGTCGTTCCTCGGCCTTGCGCACCTGCTCGGCTTCATATTCCTTGCGGCGCTGCTCGTGTTCGGCCCTGCGCCGCTCGGCCTCTTCGTCGGTTTCCTGTTCCGGGGCGGGTGGCATTTCCGGTGCGGGTTCTGCGGCCCTCCGTGCCGCCTCGCGTGGGTTGTGGATGGGACACTCGGGGTCCGTGCATACGGTGAGCATTTGGCCCGACCGCTTGCCGAAGACCACGATGGCGGTTCTGGTGCTCTCGCAGGGTGGTTCGGCATCGGGGTTCTCGGGTTGTGGAAGCTCGCGGTACTGGTGCTTCTGCAGGGCTCCGGGCCGTTGCTCCTTGGGGTGACGCCATGCCGTCTCGATCTGGACAAGCTGCGGACGTGCGGCAAGCTCGCGGTCGATATGCACCGTGACCTTGGTTTGAAAGCACGGGGCGTCAAGGCACTGGTCGCCCTCGTTCGCTACGTCATGGAAGAGGGAAGTGTTGTAGCCCGTACGCCGGGGGCAGGTGGTGCAAGCTCCGGCAACGGGGTTGAGGGTGAAGTCTTCGCGGTCGAACGGCGCGTCGGCAAGGGAGAGATAGAGGTTGGCTTGTATCCATGCCGCGACGTGCTTGGCGGGGAGCAGGTGCGGCTCCTTGTCGCTCCAGTCCTTGCGCCAGCATTGTTCGAAAGCAGCGGCCTGATGTTCCTGCGGGATACGGGCGATCAGGTTGGCATGGCTGGCCGTGATGCGTTCCTGGGTGAACGCCTCGGCTACTTCGGGGATGAGTTGCAACAGGGACAGACGGGCGTAGATGTGGGAAGCGCTCTTGCCTGACTTCTCGACCAGAGCGGCAACGTCATAGCCGGGGAGGTCTAACAGACGTTGGAAGCCCTGCGCCTCTTCGTAAGGATGGACGTCGACGCGTTGCGAGTTCTCGACCAGCGCCCACTCTAGAGATTGGCCGTCGGTGAGCTCGACCACGCGGGCGGGGAGGGAAAACAGTTCGGCAAGCTGTGCCGCGCGGAAGCGTCGTGCTCCTGCGACGATCTCGAAGCCGTCACCCATGGGCCGCACGGTGATGGGCTGAATGAGGCCGTGCTGCCGGATGCTCTCGGCGAGCTCGTGGAGTTTGATTTCCTCGAAGGTCTGGCGGGGGTTGGTGGCGGACTCGTGAATCTGGTCGATGGCGATGA
>CAXTGN010000147.1:738-10290 GCA_964243455.1 uncultured Acidobacteriaceae bacterium | reverse complement strand
TGCACGCTCATCTGACGACGCGGCTTGATCGTGATCGCGTTGTCGAGCATGGTCTTGATCTCATCCCACGTCAGCTCATGCACAAAGCCAACCTGGTTGGCGTCCATGAAGCACGGATCGCACATCATGTTGCAGCGGTTCGTCAGATCGATCGTCAGTACCGATCCGCGGCCGTGCGTCACTGTGGAGGTACCGTGGTTGTGCAGCTTTTCGTCGTTGTGTGCCCGGATGTCGCGGCCCGGGAAAACCTCTTCCAGATGCTGCATCATCGGCGCGTCGATCGACATCACGTCTTCGAAGTGACCATGAATCGGGCAATCCTTCACCATCAGGATCTGGCCATCGCGCTCAATGATCTGTGCCTTGATCTCGCCCACCTTCTCATTAAGAAGGATCTCGTGCGGCAGCTTGCCGTCGATGATCTGCTGGCGAATCTCCGGAATGCACTTCGGGCAGAGTGAATCCGTCGTCCGAGGCCAGCCCAGCGGCGGCTTCTCCTTCTGATAGCTCTTCAGGAGGGGCTTGTCACTCCACTTCGGCGTAAAGCTCTTATTGGGGCTGATGCCGTTGAGCTTCGAAAAAATCACCCAACTCGCGCGCGCGCCGTACACCACGCCTTTTTCCAGAACTTTGATTACTTTTCCCATGCCTTGTGCTTCTCCTAAATGTGTGACCGCCCGATCGGGGCGGCACCAGTCCTGCTTGAACCTATATGCGTCGATCGAGTGCTAAAAAGTTCCTAGGCAGGTGCGCCCTACAACACATGGCACGAACCTGTCCCTACGTCATTTAGGTTAGGCGACTCCGGCTCTGCCGTCACGGCTTCTACAGCCAACGGCGATTCCCTGCATCGAATTGCGTGAACCCGCGTTCCAGCGGCCGCGGTCAGCACCCACAGTCGATACACTCGTTAGCATGCTTTCGCGCCGCGAGATGCTCACTTGGCTGGCCCTGGTTGTTCCGGCCCTCCTTGGCCCCCAGGCCCTCCTTGCTCAGGACGACTCGCAATCCTCCGCCAATACCCCCACCATCACCGTCCAGTCCCGGCTCGTCCTCGTGCCCACCGAGGTCCGTACCAAAAAGGGCGACACGATCTTCGGTCTGCACGCCTCGGATTTCACCATTCTGGCCGATGGCGTCCCGCAGCGCGTCCAATTGGACGAATCCGGGAACCCGGTTCCGCTCTCCCTGGTGGTCCTCGTGCAATGCTCGCGCGACGCCTGGCGCGAAGGCCCAAAAATCAAAGGCCTTAGCACCATGGTCGACGCTATTGTGGGCGGTGCACCCGCCCGTGTGGCCGTAGTCGACTTCGGCAAGGAACTCGAACTCCTCACAGGCTTGACCGACGACCCCGACCGCCGCGATGCCGCCTTCCGCAAGCTGGAGCCCTGCTTCGACGACCCCGGCGCCGGCATCTTTGACGCCCTCTCCTACGCCAACCGCCTGCTGGACCGCGACCACGCCAGCGGTCGCCGCGTCGTCCTCATCATCTCGGAAACCCGCGATCATGGCAGCCTTGCCAAAGCAGCCACCGTCATCGAAGCCCTGAATCGGTCCAACACCATGGTCGACGCCGTGGCATTCTCGCCCGGCCGCGACGCCGTCGTGGAAGACCTCAAAACCGCCGACG
Source organism: uncultured Acidobacteriaceae bacterium (assembly GCA_964243455.1). GTDB lineage: Bacteria > Acidobacteriota > Terriglobia > Terriglobales > Acidobacteriaceae > Granulicella. Next base: position 8,660 of record CAXTGN010000147.1, on the reverse strand, counting down.
GCGCCACCGGCAGCGTCTTCGGCCTCATCGGCATGGCTATTCAGGCATTGCGGAAGAACGCTCCCAAAGAGTTCGCCCACGAAACCGGTGGCGAGTACATCAACTTCGCCTCCGAAAACGGATTTGATCGCGGCCTGAACACCCTGGCCAATCGCGTGCATAACGCCTATGAGCTCAGCTTCGTTCCCCGCCTCGCGTCCGGCTCATCCATCTCCGAGGCCGGCCTGCATTCGGTCACCGTGCACGTGTCATCCTACCCGGATGCGGTTCTGGATCATCGCGCCAACTTCTGGTCGGACGCGAACACACCCATAGCCCCCGCAACTCCCTAGGAAGGGAGCGCCGGACCGTTCAGCGGCACCAACACCCGCATCGCTGTGCCGGCCGCGGAAGAGGACTCAATCGCAATCGTGCCTCCATGCCTCTCCACGATCTCTTTTGAGATGTACAGGCCCAGACCGTTTCCAAGATCGCCTTTGGTCGAGTAGAAGGGCTCAAAAAGCCGCCTCTGCACATCTTCAGAAATGCCCGCCCCATTGTCCTGCACGGCGAAGCCGACATCCTCCGCGTCACCCTCCCCGCCCAGAATGCGCAATGTGATATGCCCTCCCACAGGCACCGCGTCAATTGCGTTCGAGATCAGGTTCGCCAGCACTTGGCGCAACTGGCCAAGCACGCCATGTATCTCCGCCTCGCGATTGCCTTCCACCCGCACGGTGATCTGCCGGTTCCGGATCTTGCCTGCAAACAGCCGCAGCACATCGTCCACCATCAGCGCCGCGGCGAAGCGCTCACGCGTATCCGAACTCTCTCGGTTCCAGCGGAGCGTCTGCTTGGTGATCCCGGAGATGCGCTCGAGTTCGCTTTCGACCATGCCGATGTAGCTGGTTGCTGGCCCCGTGGTGTCGATCTCGGCGCGCAGCAGGTACATCAAATTCGTAATCGCTTCCAGGGGGTTGTTGATCTCATGCGCGATCACACTCGTCATGCGATCGTTCAGCGCGAGCTTTTCATTCATGCGCAGCGCCATCTCGCGTTCTTTGCTCTCGGTAAGATCGATGACGCAACCAATCCAGCCTGCCCGCTCAGCGCCTGCTCGGTGAAAGGGAACCACACGCACGAAGTTCCACCGCTCCGGTCCCTGCCCCCCGCCCGGCTCCTTCGTCCTCAGCCGCAGTTCGGCCTCAAACGGCTTGTTCTCCGCGACGGCTTTGGTCCAAAGGGCCGCGCTCAAGGCCGCATCCTCGGGCGGCAGCAACGCCTGGTCGAACCAGCGTCCGGCTTGGCCCATCCCGGTCGCTTGCCAGCGTTCATTGGTGTACGTTAGCCGCCCGGCATCGTCAGCCGTAAACACGCGCACCGGCAACGCCTGCGTCAGCTGCTGAAAGCGCGCCTCGCCAAGTTCGATCGCCTCCTCCGCGCGGCGGAGGCTAATCGTCGTCACGGCCGCCCGAAAATCGCGTGCCGATTCGATCTCGACCGCGCTCCAGCCCGTACTGCGCCCGCGCACGATCTCCTTCCACTCATCAAACGAGTTTCGCGGTCTAAGGCTATCGTTCCTTGCGACGATCTTTTCCGGTTGGCCTGCCCAGCGCACGGTCTTCACCACCTCGGGACGAAACCAGAGAAGGTACCGACGCTGCACCGAAGAAATCCGAATCGCCAGTAGCCCACTGGCCGTGTCCGTGATCTCCGTCGCCCAGGGCAGCTCCGTACCCAGGTGGGAGGTGCTCCATAGATCCATCTCTGCCTGTCCGTCCAGCCAGTCCGCCAGGCGCAGAACATCGGCTTCTCCGGGCACCTCGCCATGGAGAACCGCCCTTTGATCGATCACCAGCGCCACTCCGGCTGCACCCGTCACGTCCAGCAGCTGCGGCAGGACGTGCGCCAGGCCGTCCAGGTAATTGGGCTCCGACGCCAGCTCTGCCATCACATTTCTTTGCACCGCGTGAAACTGGACCGTCTGCTTCAGCCGTGCTGCGGTGTCAAAGCTCGCCAGCTGCGTTCCGGCCACCTTGCTGAGCATGTCGCAGGCGCTGCGTACCAGGTAGGGCACCAGCTTCGCCTCGGCGTTGTGTGCGCTGATCAGCCCCCACAGCCGGCCCTCCGTCACCAGCGAAACCGACATCGAGGCCTGCGTCCCCATGTTCCGCATGTATTGCAGGTGAACCGGCGACACACTCCTCAGAAGGCTCATAGACAAATCCAGCCCCGTGGCATCCTCGCCCGGCAATCCATGCAGCGGCGAAGGGGTGTACTGTGCATCGGGAATGATCCGGATCGTATTCAGCACGTACAGATCGCGGGCCTGCTTTGGGATGTCCGAAGCCGGAAAGCGAAGGCCCAGGTAGCTCGGTAGCCGCCCATTGTTCACCTCCGACAGCACGGAACCGTGCTCCTCCTGATCGAAGGTGTACAGAAGCACGCGGTCAAAGCCGGCCAGATCCGCCACCTGCTGCGTCAGCGCTTCACACAGCTCGCCTTGCGTCCGCAACCGGCTCAACTTTCCCACAAAGTTCGTGATGACGCCGTTCATCATCTCCGAACCGACCAGTCGGTCCTGCACCTCGAACTCCAGGATCCGGTTCGCTCCCGCACAGTGACTCACTACGCTGAAAAACTGCCCAGAAACCCGAAAGGACCCTAGAAATGTAGACACCCCGCCGCGCTCCGCCTCCGGCGTCAAGCGCAGCATCTGCAGACTCGACAACACCTCGCGCTCCAGCAGCGTCTCCAGCTTGGACCCCATGATCAGACGCAGCGGCAGCTGCAGATACCGTTCAGCCGTCTCACTCGCCACCAGAACGGTCTGCAGTTCCGGATCGGTCAAAAGCAGGAACCCGTGCTGCTGCACAGCTCCCGGCACGCGTATCAGCTCGTCTTCGCAGCGCACCTCCGAGGCCGTGACCTCGTTTGACACAGTTGCCGACGACGGATCTGACAACACTTGCGATACGTTCACCCCCCGTACGATGCCTCGGGACTCGGTCGGGTCAACCACGATCCGTCTTCTGGGTCACGGCGCCTGCACTCAACGCCTGTCCAAACGCCTGGAACGCCCTTCGGGCCGCCTGGATCACGACTGCTGCATGGGCATCCGGCACCTCCGCGATCCGCGCCGTCACCTCCCGCCACATCGCTCCCGTTGCCTCCCCGTGGCCCTGGAAATACGCATCGCCCACGCCCGGCGCGATCCCCAGGATCGATTCCACGTGCCGGGCGATGTACCGTCCGCCCAGCGTCGATCCTTCCAGCACATACATCGCCCCCAGAAAGGCTGCCTTCCCTGCCGGACCTTCGGTACTTGCACCCACCACGCCTCCCCAGTCCACCGGCCTCTCCCCAAGAACCGCCGCCGGCACCCCACCCATCTCCCGGAGATCGCTAGCGAGCAGGTGGCTTCGCCGCCGGGCCGCTAGCATCCCGCGAAGCTCCGCCGGTGCGGCTTCGGCGCTCCACTGCTCCCATGACGCAAGCAGGGGAAACAGGATCCCCAGCGTGCGCAGGTACACCTCGCGTGTCAGCCCCTCGCCCGCCAGCGGCATCAGGGCCTCGGTGGCCTCATGCTCCGTGCGGGTCTGCTCCCGCAGCATCCGTGCATCCATAAGTTGTATTGTCGCGCACCGACCCGCCTTGGACCATGACCTCTGGAACACCCGCCCGGTGACTTCGGATTGAAACAATCATCCAACGCCCGCGCGCCCCATCCGCATCTTCCTTGGAGAAACACACACCCGGCGATCTCCGGAGCACTGCTGTCATGAACCACCTTCTGCAACGATCGTTGGCGGCGTTGGCCGCTCCCCTCCTCTTGGCCTCCACGCTTTCGGCCGAATCGCTCCCCGTTCGCCTCGGGGGCAGATGGCGCATCACGCGCGTCCTGCCCACCACCAACAACACCTGTTGGGGCCGCGAGCGGGCCGAGCCCCTCGTCGGCTCCACCCTCACCTACCGCGAGGACGCGTTGCGCTGGCGCGGCGGCGAGGTCCCCCTCGAAGACGTCACCACCCGCAAGCTCACCGCATCCGAATTCAGCAAGGAAAACACCGGCTCCGGGTCCCCGGCCAGCTTCCTCCAGCTCGGCATCCACGCCCCCTCCGTGACAGAAGTCGACCTGCAACACGAGGACAGGGACATCACCGGAGCCACCACCGAAGTCCCCGGCGACTCCGTCCTCCTCGCCGGCCCCAATCGCATCGTCGTCTCAGCCTGCGGCGTCTTCTTCGAAGCCACCCGCACCGCCGGCGTCGCCCGCACCAGCTTCCACCGATAGAGGCCGCCGCCACGTAAAGCCGTCACCCCAACTTAAAGCCATCATCCTAAGCACAACAAGCCGCCATCCTAAGCACAACGAGCCGTCATCCTGAGTGCAACCAAGGACCTCGGTATTCTGCCGGAGCCGGCATCGGTGCCAGACAGAAACCCAGACCCCGCCCGCCTCAGAGGCCCATAACGCTGGCACCCAAGCATCCGCTACCAGACCCGGGTGCTTCTTCCCACCCCACGGCCGCGCTTGCCCCTTGTTTGTCATCCCGTAGCGCAGCGGAGGGATCTGCTTCCCCCGACATAGCCATCGACTACCAGGAAACACGTTCAGACAACCCCGCAGAACCCGGAATCGCAACAATCGAGCCATCAAGCAAGGCCGCGCAAGCCGTCCCCTTCCCCCGCCCAGGACACATCTTCCGCCGACCCGGAACGGCACAGCTTCGCAAAGAGGTAAATAGGCATAGCGAACAAAAACGCCGAAAAGACCTCCGTCACGAACAGGCTCGCATCCATCGCCAGGTCGAACGCCACCAGCGCCAGGAAAAGCTGCGCCGCCATAACGCCGATCTCTCTCGTTCGGCTCCCAAAGAACCTGTTCCGAAACGCAGCAATGACGTAGCCCACCGTGAAGCTGTACAGACATCCGGTCAGCGGTGAAAAAAAAATGTCCGCCAACAGAAAGTACTGCGCATTCGGACCCCCTGCCTCCGATCCTTTGATCACGCCTCCCAGCGAATCCTGGTACGGCAGCACGCGAAGCACACCCAGCGTGTCCGACAGGACATTGCGCAGATACCCAAGGAGGCCAGGTTCCAGCAGGCCGCGAACGATCTCCCGCCTCGGAAAATAGAAGGCGATTCCATCGCCATTTAGCAGCAGCCGCAAAAGAAACCCCTGCACCCCGCCCAGCAAGCCACCCTGTTCCTTGCTTGTGATCAGGAGCGCGATCGACAGACCCGCCGCCAGGATCGCAATCAGGTACTTCTTTGCCTTTCGCCGCCACGCCTCTGACGCGTTCAACCCCGGATGCGCCACCGCAAACGACAGGGAAAACAGCAACGGCAGGATCACAGACTTGCCTCCGCCAAGCATCACCAGCGAGGTCGCACTTCCCAGCATCGCGCACGCCAGCGGACGGCTTTCGTTCAGGGCAATCAACAGCACGCAACCACAGCAGAAGAGGTAGTAAGGCCCCATATCAAGGCGGCGCACCAGGCCAAGGCCGCCGCTATACACCGTGAACTTCGCCTCCGTCGGATCCGCCGAGAGCAATGGGAATCCCACCGTCGCCCCCAGATACAGATTGGCTCCCACGAGGAGCACACAAAGAACAGCCAGGGTTACCCGTAACTCGAACAGAGAATGGCGATCGGGAACGATCTGCCCCCGGCCGGGAATGCGTTTCGCGCAGCTCGCGAACCCCAACCAAAGACTGAGCATGTACCCGGCGAACTGCCATTTGTACACCACCGCCGTCGGCACAGCCCACATAATCGTCGCATCGCCGATCTGCGCCACCAGAAACGTGCTGAGCGGCTCGAACAGGCTAAAAAAGAACCGTCGGTACAGCGTAAACAGAACCACCGCCGACACCAGAAGTCCCGTCAGGACCACCCTGACATCGATACCGAACGTTGCAAGGACGTCGAACAATCAAACCTCCCACCATCTCCCTTACAGCCCTGAGCAGCCGCGCAACTCTCTGGGAGGAAGGCCTGTCCGTCTCTTGTCGTCATTCCCAAAGGGAATCTTCTCTTTGTTGTCATTCCCGAAGGGAATCTGCGTTGTTGTGCTGCGCTTGCTCTCCCACTGCCAGCAATCCGCCCCCATGCACCCCACACTCCCCTTTGTCATTCCGCAGCGCAGCGGAGGAATCCGCTGTTTGCATGCAATCCCGCGCACCCCCGGGTTTGCAATCCGGTCCCACCCCCCTTTGTCATTCCGCAGCGCAGCGGAGGAATCCGCTGCCTGCCAGCGATACCACCCCACTTCACTCAGCCCCTGCCCACGGACATCTGTTCCCGCAACGCGCTCAGCTTTTCCGCCGTCGCAGGCATCTGCCGTGCACGCTCCAGCAGGTTTCGCAGAAACACCCAAACGCACGACGCAACGATCCCAAAGGTAGTAAGCCCCGCCATGATCAGCAGCCGCGGCGGCCCCGACTTGTGATCGGGCGGCACCGATCGGTCGACCACCTGGATAATCGGTGCCGACTTCGCCTCATCGATCCGCGCCGCTTCATACTGCCGGGACAACGCCTCATACAGCGCGTCGTGGTACTTCACCTCCCGCAGCTTGCGCACATACTCCAGGCTTCCGCCCGGCACCTGATTCGCCGCAATTTGCGTGTCCCCGGGCGCCAGCCGCTGCTGATTGTTCTCCAACGTCGTCAGCTGACTCTGCAGTGCCTGCACCTCCTGCCGAAGACGAATCACTGCCGGGTTCTCCTCCGCATCGTAGGCCAGCAGACCCTGCAGCGCGACCTGCTTGCTCGCGATATCCGCCCTCACCTGGGCCACAGAGCGGATCGCTAACTCAGCCTGCCCGCTCAGGCTCAGAAGGCCCGTCTTCTGCTGCGTCTGCTTCAGGTCTTCCTCGGCCGCGGCCAGCGCATTCTTCTCCTGCGCCACCTCCTGATCGAAAAACACCCGCCGCTGCGACGCCTCGGAGATCGCCAACGTCGAGTTCATCCGATACAGCGCGTCCACAAAGAAGTTCGCCAGATCGCTGGCTTGCTGCGGGCTGTTGTCCTTCGCCGTGATCTGAATGAGACCGTTCTTTCCGGCCTCAATCTGGACCCGGGTCGCCAGCTTCTTGCGTGTCTCCCACATCGACTTCGTGCGCCACTGATCCTGCAGATGAAACGTCCCAATCGCCCGGTCGGCAATCGTTCGGCTTTGAAGGATCCCCACATACAGATCAGCCGGGTTCTTCAGAAGGCTGCCAGAGCCCCCGCTAAGCCCGGAAAGCGAACCTAATTGCCCCATAAGCGACGACAAGGACGACTGCGGCGATTGCGGCGGCAAAATCAGCGCGGTCGCCGTGTAGGTCGGCTTCAACACCAGGCAAAGCAGAAGGCCCAAAAGAAACGCACACACCGATGCGGTAAGAATCGTTCTCTTGCTCTTGCTCAGAACCAGCAGAGTATCCAGAAGAATCGTGCCCGTACTCCGGCCCTCCTGCACACGCACCGTGGTCGCCGTGGCGACGTCAGCCTCCTGGGTGGATACGAACAATTGCGGGCCGGCCATGCACGAAAGTGTACTGCACCCCTGCCTCGAAGGAAGGCTACACTGGCACGAAAGCAGCAATCGCTTGCTTCACAGAGCAGCCCGAACTCGCATACCGAAGCAAGATAACACTCGCCCTACCGCAGCAACCACCATGATCGTCACTCCCACGGGCCTGATAAGAGCTGCCTTCGATGTTAGGCGGACTTCGACTCGTCTGCGCCTTTGATACTTAAACTACTCAGTTTCCCTGAAGACCTAGGTTACTTTTGAAGTGCAGTTCTCTAGACATTTCGGTGACGTTTCTTTCACAACGGATTGCATTTCCGTGCGAGTCAATCAAGCTTACCGAAATGTACGTTGTCGGATCAGAGGCTAACTTCTCCATTGCCGCATACGGGAAATGGGGAATCATGAAGACAA
>CAXTGN010000147.1:0-728 GCA_964243455.1 uncultured Acidobacteriaceae bacterium | reverse complement strand
TACCCCCGGCTTCTCTACGGCATGTTCTATAGGACTCTGCAAAGTCACATCGAGCCGAGGCACATCATAGCTGCCCTTGGCCAAAGGAAAACCTGGCATGTGGATGCCAAGTAAATCTGCTGCATGCGAATGAACCGTCAAACGCCAATCGTGGACGGTAACAGCCTGCCCGCCGTTATAGGCCGACAGTGCCACTTGCATGCGTGTGGAATCGTTGTTTACCTCTCCAAATATGAGACCCCCAATTGTGAGCGTCAAACCTCCTTGATTTGCTGCATCTATCCGTTCACGAAGGTGAGCGCATTCAGCAGTCAAGAATAAATGGTCTTCGTAAACAACCACAGCAGTGCTTACAGCCCATGCGAAGAGAACTAAGAGGACGACGCCAGACAGCAGTAGAGTTCCAGTAAGCCTTGAATCCCTGATAGCAGCAACGAAAGAACTTTCGACATGTAGCTTCCGATCTCTGTAGTAACTGTCTCCAACCGTGGCAAGCCATCCCAAGATTGTCACGGCAAGCGTCCACACGAAGAAACCTAGGGTATTAGTGCCCGTCCTAGTCACCATGACTAGCCACGCTCTGCTAAGCAGATTAACGAGATGTCTCATCCACATAGGAATCTCCGCGACGCGCATGTGCCTCTATGCTCACCCATGGTCCAGTCATACCACGCATTCTGCACCAGACAGGTAGTTCACTCGACCACAATCACTGCCGCAACGACACC
>CAXTGN010000146.1:1278-10293 GCA_964243455.1 uncultured Acidobacteriaceae bacterium | reverse complement strand
CATCTCCTCGGTGCGGATCTGCACCTCGAACTGGTGGCCACCCTCGGCGATCAGCGTGGTGTGCAGCGACTGATAGAGATTGGGCCGGGGCATGGCGATGAAGTCTTTGAAGCGGCCTGGGACGGGGCGCCAGGTGGAATGGAGAAGACCGAGGACGGCGTAGCAGTCCTGTTCGGTTTCGGTGATGACGCGGACGGCGAAGAGGTCGTAGACCTGGTCCACGGGAATGCTGTGGAGGTTGAGTTTTTGCTGGATGGAGTAGAGGCGCTTGATGCGGGACTCGACGCGGGCGTGGATGTTGGCGTCGCCGAGTTTGGTTTGGAGGGTGGCGACGATGCGGTCGAGGAAGGCTTCGCCTTCGCCGCGGAGGGCGTTGACCTCTGCGTTGAGCGTGGTGAAGGCGACGGGATCGACATAGCGGAAGGCGAGGTCTTCCAGTTCGCCGCGGAGTTTGCCCATGCCGAGGCGATGGGCGAGCGGGGCGTAGACGTCGAGGGTTTCCTTGGCGATGCGGGCCTGTTTTTCGGGCTTCAGGTGCTCAAGCGTGCGCATGTTGTGCAGGCGGTCGGCGAGCTTGATGATGACGACGCGGACGTCGTCGACCATGGCGAGAAGCATTTTGCGGATGTTTTCGGCCTGGGCGTCTTCGCGGTTGGCGAACTTGATTTTGTCGAGCTTGGTGACGCCGTCGACGATGTGGGCGACCTGCTCGCCGAAGCGTTTGGCGATCTCCGCCGTAGTGACGTCGGTATCTTCCACGGCGTCATGGAGCAGACCTGCCGCGATCGCCGTGGCATCCATCTTAAGTTCGGCGAGTACTTGCGCGACCTCGAGGGGGTGCACGATGTAGGGCTCGCCGGAAGCACGTTTTTGGCCCTCGTGCTGGCTCTTGGTGAAGAGCCAGGAGGCTCGAACGAGTTCCTGGTCATCGTGAGGGCGATTCGCGCGCAGGGTTGTAAGGACGACTTCAAAGCGTTGCTCAAGGTGCAGCGGGTCGCTCGGCTGGTCGCCTCGCGGGTTCGGTTTGTCAGTGTATTCCGGTCTGCCCGCAGTCGGTGTACTGGAAGTGAAAGGAAGTGCACCAGGGCCTAAGGCAAAGGCTCCGGAGGGTTCGTCCAGGGACGAGGTGCTGAGGGCCGCTGGCGTGGGCTGGGGTTCAGGCGAGGCCAGCGCGGCTTCCATGCGGAGTCCTGATTCACTCGTTTCGGGCTCGGCGAACGTCTCCGACGTGCCGTTCAGGCTGCCAGAGCTGGCCGTTTCCGATTCAAGGGATCCCATGATGCATTATATCGGTCAACTTTGGGTCTGACTTAAGAGACATTTGGCTCAGCGCAGGAGTCCCGGTGTGGGCCGGGCACCGCCGTGTGTCCAGGAGACCAGCTCATCAAAGGCGCGTCCAATCTCCTCCGGAGCGATTGAACAATGACCATCTCGGGGGACATATTGCTGAACCAGACGCTCGCCTTGGCCTGCACTCTCCACCATCTCGTTATAAAGGGTGAGGAGGCTGGGTGGAATGTAAGGATCGAAGATGGTGTGCACTGCCAGCATGGGCCTCCCCAGCCGCCCCGTAGGTGTGTAGTGCCGGACAAGGTACTCACGCGCTTTCGGATTGGCAGAATACCGGCGGACGCTGGCGTTCAGTTCCTCGTCGGGGGCGCTCGATGTCGAGTTTGCACCTGAGTAGATCCAGTTGCGGTTATCGAACGGATTGCCGCCGGCGCGGCGTTGCAGATCCGCGATGACGAAGGTGAAATAGGCGATATCTCGCGCCACCTGCTGATCTGTATGCAGGTCCATTAACTCGCGCATTTCACCTGCGCTGAGCGGGTTCAGTTTGAGGGCGTTTCCGATCCGCTCACGAACCGTGAGCGTGTCATCGTAGTCCGCCGGCACGGGAACGAGCGGACCCATGACACCGGGGAAGTAGTGATCGAAGGCCGCCCTGAATGCAAATCTTCGATCAAAGGACGCAAACGTTGGACCCACGGCGCCGCAGAGGTCCAGGCCCCCCATGTAGGGTCTTGGGTTCAACTCAAGCGTAATCATTACCAACGCCCCGCCCATCGAACGCCCCACAACGAAGGTCTCTTTCGGGCGCCCGTACTTGCGTTCGAAGTAGTGACGGAGTGCTTCTGTCTCCGGGTACGCCTGCTGCAGGGCCCATCCCGGCTCGGAGTAGGCGCTTTGAGCTACGGCGTAGTGCCGCTCGAGAAAGTTCTGGACATCAGCACCGACGCGCTCTGTGATGTGGAACGTCGTACCGTGCTCCGAATAGCCGTGATACCAAACGACCAGCGATCCATTCCATTGGGGTGGGACGTCGATGCGGTACTCCGCCCCGGATAGCACGCCTACCTCGGTCTTGCCGGATCCCGACGTCACAGTCTGCGGTGCTTCGTCAGCCTTTGCCTGTTGCCCCTTGGGAGCGGCCTGGCCCAGACAGGGCCAGACGATCAGAACCAGCAGCAGGGGGGCGACTTGCAGGATCGCTCGGGGACGGAGAGAAGACATTTCGGTGGTGGCCCTATTCTAACGCGCACCGTCCTGGACCTTCCCACGGGCAAGTTCCCCGACGGTGCGCGACCCCTACAGGTACGCGACCCTGCACAGCCCGGAAAGCCAAGAGGCTGAAGTCCCGCCTTGGGGGGTCAAGCAGCTTCTTGTCTCCTGACCGAACGCCATCGGTAGCTCTCACGCTGGTGCAGAGGGTCGAGACAGACTGCGACCAACTCTTATACGAGCCATAGGCGGAACGCATGGAGTCACAGAAGTGCCGACGACCTCTTTAACGTAGGAGCACACACAGAGCCTAACCACATTCCATCTGCCACTCGCGCCTCCAAGGTGCCTGTGCGCCTTACTGCCTACTCTGCACCCCGGGAGCTAGAAAGAATGTTTATTCGACTGCAACGCCTTTTGCTCTTGCTGCTCATTGGTTTTCTGGTTCCTTCCGTCGTCAGAGCGCAAACGAACACGACGTCCGTTTCCGGAACGGTGACAGACAGTACGGGTGCGGTGCTGCCGGGAGCCAAGATCACGCTCACCAGCGGCGCGTCCGGTAGTGTGCAGACGACTGACGCTCGATCCAGGGGGGAGTTTTCTTTCGAGCAGCTGGCGCCCGGTAAGTATGAAGTGCGCGTTTCAGCCCCAGGCTTTTCAGAGCGTCTCGAGAAGGTGGAGCTGCTGATTTCCACTCCCGCCAAGTTGAATTTTGCGCTCAGCCCGGGGGGCAGTAACGAGGTTGTGGAGGTGCAGACAAGCCTGGCGCAGCTGGACACGACCGACGCTACACTTGGAAAGGCCTTTAACAGTCTCCAGGTGCAGAACCTGCCGTACCTGGCCAACAACGTCACCTACTTGCTTTCGTTGCAGCCGGGTGTTCTGGCGCTGGATAGCGGTGCGCAAACGGGCGGACTGAACGAGGACACGCGGACCGGCATCGTGAACGGCGCCCGGCAGGACCAGACGAACCTGACGCTGGACGGTGTGGACAACAATGACCAGATCTTTGGGTATGCGTTCAATGGGGCGCTTCGGTCCACACGCGAATCCGTGCAGGAATTCCGCGTGACCACGACGAATGCCAATGCGGACGCGGGCCGATCGTCGGGGGCGCAGGTCTCGCTGGTCACGAGGAGCGGAACGAACGAGATCCATGGCCGGGCATACGAGTTTTATCGTGATCCGGGGACGACGTCGAACAATTGGTTCAACAAGCAGGCACAGCTGAACTCGGGTGAGCCGAATGTTGCGGCCAAGGTGCTGGAGCATACGTACGGCGGTTCGTTAGGACTGCCCATCAAGAAGGACAAGCTGTTTTTCTTTGGCGCTTACGAGGGGTTCAAACAGGCCAGCAACATTCTTGTAAGCCAGACGGTTCCGTCCACCCTGGGCGGCGGCGGCCTGATCACGGGCAATGTCACGTATGAGGCGTGTCCGACCTCTGCAACTTGCCAGAACGGGACGACGCTGAAGACGCTCACCCCGACAGACATTGCCCAGATGGATGGAAGGGCAGGTGACCCCAACTGCAGTGCCGATCTTTCCAATTGCACGGCTCCTTCCACCAACGCCGCCGCGATAGCCTACTTCAAGCAGTTTCCCCTGGCGAACTCCAACGCCACGGGCGATGGCTACAACACAGGCACCTACAACTTCACGTCGCCGGCGCCGCTTCATCAGATTACCAACGTGGCGCGAATCGACTGGAATCTCACGCCGAAGCAGAGCATTTTTGTGCGTGGCGTTTTGCAGAGCGATAACCAGGCAACTTCGCTCCAGTTTCCAGGCTTGCCGGCGGCCTCAAACACCTTTGGCAATAACAAGGGCATCGCGGCCGGTCATATATGGACGATCAACGATCGCCTGACCAACAACTTCCGTTACGGCTTCACCCGCGTCGGCAATGCCTCGCGCGGTACGGCCACGGAGCCGTATGTGAACTTCGGGGCGTTCAACAATATTGAAGCTACGACCACAAGCAGTATCTATGCGGTTTCCACGAACGACTTTGAGGATGAGTTCACCTTCGTGAAAGGTCGGCATGTACTGCAGGCCGGTACGTCCATCTATTACATCTCCAACGGCCAGTACTTCGATCGGCCGCTGATCGCCTCCGCATCCGTTAACCCTAACCTGCTGGCAACCGCCGCGATTGCCAACCAGGGTGGATACCAAGGAGGAACGCTCGATCCAGCACAGTTCAACTGCGCCAATTGTGGAACGGTCTCGTCTTCCTTCCAGAACTTCTATAACTCGGCAATCATCGCGAACACGGGCGTGATTGAAGAAGCGAATGCTGGTATTGAATTGGCGTTGACCAACAACACATTGACGCCCATCAATGCGGTGCCTACTTATACGTACCGCAATCTGGAGCAGGAGTACTTCGTTCAGGACCAATGGAGAGCAACGGAGCGCCTGACCCTCACCTTCGGTTTGCGCTATGTGTATCTCGGAGTTCCCTATGAGAAGAATGGCCAGCAGATCGCTCCGGCTATCTCGCTGAATGGCTTTTTAAATCAGCGGGCGGCGGCAGCGGCGGCAGGTACGGCGTACACAACGGACATCAGCTTCCGTGCGGCTGGCTCTGCCAACGGTCAGCCGAACTTCTGGAACCCACAGAAGGGCAACTTCGCTCCACGACTCGCTTTCGCTTACTCAACGGCTGACAACAAGACGGCCGTCCGTGGTGGCTTTGCGATGTCGTACGACCATTTCGGCCAGGCTGTCATCGATTCGTACCAATCGAACCAGCAATCTCTCTTCGGCCTGTCTGCCTCCTTCGTGAACTATCTCACGGGTGACATCAACACCAACCCGCGTTTCAGCGGGTACCACAATGTCCCGTCGATCCCGACTGCGCTGAACGGCGCCGCGGAGGATGGCTCCGTGTCGCTCCCGTACACGCCGGCCGAGCAGCCCTTCAGCTTCGACGCGAGCATCAACGATGTGCAGAAAACGCCTTACGCGGAGACGTTCAATCTGACGGTCGAGCATCAATTTCCGCACAGCTTCGATTTGACGGCTTCCTATGTGGGCCGTCTTGGACGGCACTTGCTACAGAATCTTGACGTGGCGCAGCCTACGAATCTCACGGATCCTGCAAGCGGCCAGACGTACTTTCAGGCCGCGCAGGCGTTTGGCAAGATGGTCGACGCCGGTGTGGATCCCTCCACTGTGGCGGACAGCGGCTACTTCCACAATATCTTCCCGAACTTCAGCCACGATGGATACAAGGGCGCGCAGGCCTATTACGCGTCCTTTGCAGAAAATCGCGGCAACGAGACCAACACGCTCTTCCAGGCCGACACGGATTCCACGACCTCCGCTGGCGGGCAGAGCTTCCGCTTCTTCTATCCGCAGACCTCCTCCATCTATGCCCAGTCCACGATCGGTACAAGCAACTACAGCGCCCTGCAACTCTCGATTCGGCAGGCTCTGAAATATGGGCTTACCTATGATGTGAATTACACCTATTCCAAGTCCATGGATGAGGGGTCGGATCCGGAGCGGGTGCTGTACGGAAGCGCCATCATCAACACCTTTGGGCAGAGCCAGATGTACGGCGTTTCTGATTTCGACGTCCGCCACAACATCACCGCGGACTATACGTTGCCCTTGCCCATCGGTCATGGCGCGCCGTTCCTGAATCGGGGCGGGTGGGTCGATCGTCTTATCGGCGGTTTTCAATTGAACGGGGTCGTGCACTACAGCACAGGGTTCCCGTTCAGCGCGGTAGCGGCCAATACGTATGGGACCAACTTCGCCTTTTCGAGCTTCATGGTGCAAACCGGGCCCGTCCCGACGGGCGGCCACCGCTATGACCCCACGACACAGAGCGAGACGGTGCTGAAGGGAATCACCTCGGACCAGGCCCGCGCCAATCTGCGCTTCGCATATCCGGGCGAGACGGGGCAGCGCAACAACTTCCGCGCAGACGGGTACCTGTCGCTGGATGACGGTCTCGCGAAATCGTTCCGAACCTGGAGAGAGCAGGAGCTGCGGCTCTCTGCCGAGGTCTTCAACGTCCTGAACACGAACCGGTTCAATTCATTGAACAACGGCAGCCAAAGCCCATTGCAGAATGATGGGACAAGCGCCAACTTCGGCGTGTATACCGGCGGTCCGAATGCCTTGCTGACGCAGCCGCGGCAGATGCAGTTCTCGGCCAAGTACAGCTTCTAAATCGGGCAACAATACCAAAAGACACGCGAGAGATGGCGTGCCCTTTGTGTTGCGAGGTTTGTCTAGCGGGGCTTCTACCTGGCGCTGCCCCCACCCGTGCCGCCGTAGACCGTTGGCTCTCCCAGCGATCCTGCCCTGGGGAGATGGCGCATGTAGTTCACCATGGCCCACATGTCGTCATCGCCGAACTCGCCACTCGACGCAGGCATGCCTGAGGGGTAGATGCCGTTCTTGATGATCCATTTCAGCTGTCCGTCGGTATAGGCCTGCACTTCGGCGCTGGCCAGGGAAGGCACCTCCGGAGACATGGTCTTGGCGAAAGGGACGCCAGTGTTCTGGCCGTCTAAACCATGGCAGACCATGCAGTAGGAGCCGAAGAGTTCCTTGCCATCCTTGATGGACGCGGTTGTCGCGGGTAGAGGATTACGGTCGCTCTTGCCGCCGATGGTGATGTGATGCTTGGTCCAGTTAGCAATCTTCGCCTCACTTTTTGTTGGCGGCGTGGCTTTGCAGCCTGACAGCAGAGCCGCTGTGGCGGAGAGCGAGACGAACGTGGCGCGAGTCATGCCCTTATTGCAACATGGGCAGAGTGACCTGATCGAGAGAAGCATCCGGTTCTTTCGCGGCGGTGCAAGTTCGGGACGCAAGAAGGCCACGAGCGATGATCACCCGCGGCCCTTTTGATTACGCGATGATGTCGTGGATCACGTTGCCGGCGACGTCGGTAAGGCGGAAGTCACGACCGCTGGAGCGGTAGGTCAGCTTCGTGTGATCGATGCCGAGCAGGTAGAGGATGGTCGCATGGATGTCATGCACGTGCACCGGCTTGTCCACGACCTTCCAGCCGAAGTCATCGGTAGCGCCGTACGTCATGCCGCCCTTGATGCCGCCGCCGGCCAGCCACATGGTGAAGCCGTGCGGGTTGTGGTCGCGACCGTTGTGACTGCCTGCGCCGCCGAGCTCAACCACGGGTGTGCGGCCGAACTCCGAGCCGCAGACGATGATGGTGTCGTCGAAGAGCCCGCGCGCTTTGAGGTCCTTGATGAGTGCGGCGTAGGGCTGGTCGGAGTCCTTGGCGGTTTTGCGATGCAGGAGGATGTCGTTGTGGTGATCCCAGGGGTCGCCCGCAGCGTAGTAAATCTGCACCATGCGAACGCCCTTTTCGATGAGGCGAGCAGCGGTCATGCAGCCGCGTGCCGTGGAGCCTTCGCCGTACATCTTGATGGTGGCTTCGCTCTCCTTGCGGATATCGAAGACATCGGGCGCTTCGGTCTGCATGCGATAGGCCGTTTCCATCGATCCGATGGTGGCCTCGAGCTGGGAATCCGACTGTGTCTGCTGCATGTTGATCTGGTCGAGATGGGTGATGAGGTCCATCTCCTTCGACTGCTGCGACACATCGAAACGCTCGTTATGAATGTTCGGAATGAGCTTGTACGGGTCGAAATTCTTGTCGCGGGTGCTGTCAGTTACGTAGGTCGCCTGATGCACTGCCGGTAAGAAGCCGTTTGACCAGAGCGGCGGGCCGACGGTGGTGGGTACCTGCGGGCTGAGCACGACGAAGCCGGGCAGATTATTGTTCAGCGTTCCCAGGCCATAGGTGAGCCACGATCCCATGGACGGGCGGCCGATGATGTTGGCGCCCGTGTTCATCATGATGAGCGAAGGCTCATGGTTTGGGATCTCAGTGAAGACTGAACGAACGACGCACATGTCATCGACGCACTCGCCCAGGTGAGGGAAAAGTTCAGAGACCTCGATGCCGCTCTTGCCGTATTTCTTGAACTCAAAGGGCGACTTCATGAGCGAGCCCGTCTTGCGTTCATGCCCGAGATCGCCTCCGGGCATGGGCTGCCCGTGGAACTTGGCCAGCATCGGCTTGGGATCGAAGGTGTCGACCTGCGACATGCCGCCGTTCATGAAGAGGAAGATGACGTGCTTGGCCCGGGGCTTGAAGTGCGGGTCAGCCGCGTTCTTGAGCAGCCACGGCTTGTCGGCTGTGGGGCTGACATCTGCCATGGCGATGGATTCCCCGACCATGCCGGCAAAGCTCATCATGGCGAAGCCGCCGCCGATCTTGCGAAGCGCTTCACGGCGAGTTACGGGCTTTGGTTTGATACAGGCCATTGTGTCTCCATCCTGCCTGGCTGTGAGCCGCCCCAGCAGCTTGTGGTCGGTCTAGCGTAGGTATTCGAATTCGTTCGAGCTGTAGAGCACGCGCGCATACTGCTTCCACGCGGTCTCCGGTTCCTGATCGATCATGTATCCCGGCTTATCCGGCGTGGTCTTCAGGAAGTCGAGGCCGAGTTGCAGCTCTTCTGGTGT
>CAXTGN010000146.1:0-1268 GCA_964243455.1 uncultured Acidobacteriaceae bacterium | reverse complement strand
CAGCAGCTGGTATGCCTCTGTGATGCGAGCCGGGTCGTCGCCCTTGCTGTAGATCCGCTTTACGAGAACGCCGGTCTGGTCGTAGACGAAGGCGCTGTTCATGAAGTAGAGCCTTTGCACCGGGACGTTGGTGGAGAATCGCTGTTCCGAGGTGAAAGTCGGATTGGGGAAGTCGAAGGCCTGCAGGAAGGGGTCAAGCCGGAAGCGGCTGATCTTGGAGTAGACCGTTCGGCTCTTGTTCTCGAGCGTGAAGTCTTTAGCCGGTCCGCCGGTCTCTTTCAGGTCGAGGTCGCCCGCGGTGAACAGGATGGAATCGCGGATCTCCTCGGCATCCAGGCGCTGCAGCGGGAAGTGAGAGTAGAGGCGATCCTGCGGATCAAGCTCTTTATCCTGCGGCGTTTCGAAGCTGGCCTCCTGGTAGGTAGCGGACATCAGGATGGTCTTCTGGATAGCTTTGATCGACAGGTTGCTCTTGCGGAACTGCAGGGCAAGGTAGTCCAGGAGTTCTGGGTTGGAGGGTGGGTCGCCGACCTTGCCGAAGTTATCCGGAGTGTTCACGATGCCGATGCCGAAGTGCCACTTCCAGAGCCGGTTCACGAGCACGCGCATAGCCAACGGGCTGTTCACGATGTCGTCGGCGAGCTCCAGGCGCCCGCTGCCCTGTGTGTAGGGCTTCGCAGAAGGAAGTGTGAGCACAGCAGGAAAGGCACGAGGGACGACATCGCCCAGCGAGTGGGGATTGCCGCGCAAGTTGAGATTGATGTCGGCGACCTGCGGCTTGTCGGCCATACCGTGAACGAAGGGATACTTCTCGGGCACCTCGGCGCGCATGGTCTTGAGCTTTGCCTGCAGCGCGTCATCGTATGCTTGTTGCTGCGGCCCGAGGCGGCGCTTGAGGTCCCATCCGCGGAAGACGAAGAGCCCGGGCTCCGGATGCTCGGAATCGGTCGAGAGTGCCCGGAAGAACAGGTCCGCGTAGAGGTTGGCGTTTTCCGGCGTCATGACCTTCAGTTCCAGCGTGCAGCCCGGACAGAACTGGTCATAGGTCTGAAAATCGTTGGGCGTTGCATCTTTCTCGCGGCGTAAGGGCACGCCGGCTTTGATCTTGATCTTGTCGTTCTCTTCTTCGAGGTGCTTGTACTCGGCCTCGAGCGCATAGAGGCGGTCCTGGAAGGCTTGGGCCAGTACCTTGGCCTGATCCTCGGTCCCGCCCGCCGCGACCATCATCTGCCAGTCATGCAGATAGGGGTAGAAGGTCTGCTTCTTGC